>JBBSDY010000024.1:0-14083 GCA_038240245.1 Polyangiales bacterium | reverse complement strand
CGTCCCGCGATGAGACAGCACATGTTCTCGCTCGAATGAACGCTGGCCGCCGCACCGGCGGACGGGTCGTTGCCAATCCCACCCTCGCAAAGAAGCACGAGCGTCGTCGAGTCGAGCATACTGCCCGTCAGATCGGGGGTGTCGCGCAGGAGCGCTACCAGCCTCGCGAAGTGTTTGGTGTGCCAGGCGACGGCCTTGGCTGCGGTGACCTTGTCGAGCTTGTGCCCGATGCCGTGCAGCCCCATCGTGGTGCCGATGAGCGGACCCATGTTGAGGCTCGACTGGAACGTCGAGAGCATGAGACTCGCGACACGTGACCGATCGCACGAGAAAGCGAGCTTGATGATGTCGCATAAGCTCGCGGCACGCTCTTCCTCGCCGCTGTAATTCAACCCATCGTTGACCGCGGCTTCGTTGGGTGCCGTCCCAGGCGCGCAGCTCGCCGTGATGGCGGAGGTCGCTGCGGGCGTGAGGCGTTTCTCGAGCTCGCGAATCTCGTCGAGGTGCTGGGTGACGCGCCGGCGATCATCTGCGCCGAGCTCGGTCACCAGGCGCTCGGTGTCGGACGCCACCAGATCGAGCACGCTCTTGCGAGCACGCAGAAGGAGATCGCGTCGTGCTGCATCGGAGGGGCTCGCCGGCTGGCTCAGATCGGAAAACAGCGCCCTGAACGCATTCTTCGGGCTGGCTTCGGGAGCGACGGGAACGGGCGCGCCGGTGGCGTCAACCTTCCACGACATGGTATCGCGGGAGTTGTCAGGCCCGTTTCCGGCGTAGAAAATGGCCTCCGCCCGGAAGGCGAGCGAGCGAAACTGCGTCGAGCCGCCAATCGCCGCCGCCACGATTTGATCCGACGTGGCGCCCTGGCAGCGCGCGTGACTGTTTTCACCGTCGCCGGGGAGCGATCGCGTTCCCGACAAGAGAGGACTGGCGGTGAGGGCATGGTAGGTGTCCGGTCGACCTCCGGCCGGAGTCTGACCGCCGTTCTCTTTGGCCCACGGGATCTTGAGCCCCGAGACCACGCTGACCTCGCCCGCCACCTTGTAGTCGTTCAAAGGGGTGAGCGCGGCCTTGATGTCGTAGTTGGCGCCCACCCGGTCGGGAACGAAGTCGATTGGCTCGGACACGGTCGTGGCGAGAGAGCCAGTGGCTGTCTTGGCGGCCCCCAGCGAAAAGCCCCCGAAGAGAACGACGAAGCGTTGGGCAGCCGTCGGCGACGCCGCGCGACCCACGCGCTCACCGCCCAGCATGACCTCGAGCAGGGGCAACGCGACCGCGACGCCTCCCAAACCACGAAGCACGAACCTTCGATGGATACGCAGCGCCATGGGCTATTCCTTTTGCCGAAAGAGCGCGAAACCATCGCTCGCGACGACACTGACCAGAAGCTCCGAAAAACGGCGTTGACCTTGATCGAAGCCGTACTTGATTTGCACGAGCTCGTCGGCATCCTTGTCGTCGATCGGCCGTCCCGCCGCGAATCGGTACACCTGTTCGGCGACGCAACTCTGCAAGAAGCCGCCCGAGAGCAGGAGATCGGAAAGAGCCGCGGGGCCGTTGAACTTGCCCACACCCACGACTTCACCGTCTCCGGTGATGGCGCAGGACGGCGCGTTGTCCTCGTGCGTCCGGAGGCGGCCCAAGCGGTCGTAGCTCTCGAGCCCATAGCCGATCGGATCCATGAGATCATGGCAGCTTGCGCACCCGGCGGCGGCGTGCGCGCGCTGCTTGTCTTGCTTGCAGGGGCCGCCCAAACTGAGCGGTTGGTTCACGTCGACGTTGGGAGGTGGCGGCGGAATGTCCTGACACATCAGCCGACGCCGCACATAAAGACCTCGCTGGGTGAAGCTCGTATCGTCGAACTTGGCGTACGCCGACAGGATGCTTCCCTGCGAGAGGATTCCCCGCCGCCCACTCGAACCGTAGGGAATCCATCCGAACCCCGACGAGGCAGGAGGCGCGAGCCCATAGTTCTGGGCCAGGGTTGCGTTGGCATAGGTGTCGGTGGCCCGGAAAATGTCGAGGTAGTCGCTGTTTTGATCGATGACCACGCGCTCGACCAGAGCCTGGGTCTCTTGCTGCATCGCGCTGGCCAGCTCGGGCGGGTGAGGGAGCGAAATGTAGCCGAGCCAAAGCGCGTGGAAGCGGTCGACGGTCGCGCTGACACGTGCGTCGCCGAACAACGTCAGCGCAGCCGCTCGTCGCTGCTCGGGTGTCTGGAGCTCGCCCGCCTGCGCCCGATCGAGCAAGGCGTCGGGCGGCGTCGTCTGGAGAAGGAAGTACGACATTCGCGTGGCGATCTCGAAGGAATCGAGCTGCCGCAAACGACCGTCGCTCGACACTGCAGTCCCGCGCTCGATGCGATAGATGAACTCGGGCTCTTGCAAGATCGCTCGAACGACGAGGCCGACTGCAAAGTAAAAGTCTCCCGTCTCGCTTGCATACGCTTGCAGACCGAGAAAGCGATCGACCTCGGCATCGGTCAAGGGGCGACGCAATGCGCGGCGCCCGAAGCTGACAATGAATTGCCGCATGCAGGCGGCATCGGCGGGTCCAGATGGTTGACATGGCACGAGGGTGCTGCGCGCCCGGGGATCGGCCAGGACGCGATCCGCCGCTTGCTCCGCGAGCGACTCGAGAGCCGAGATGAGAACCGAAGAGGGACTCTGGTTGGTGGCGTCGTTGTCGTAAGGAGTTTTCGGATCGTCCGGGAGCGTGGTCGATCCCGACCGAGACGTGTCGCCCAGCAAGTCTCGGAGCGTGTTGTCGTACTCGAACCGCGTGAGACGTCGTGCGCCACTCGGCCCTACATCGGTGGCACGGGGCGGAGCGCCCATGGATGTGCCCGTGGTCGTCCCGGGGCCCGCGGTGCCCGGTGGTCCACCGTTGCCGTCGACCGCGCCGCTACAGGCGGCCGCCAGAAGCGCCAACGTGACAATGCCACACGATGATCGGCGACGAGAGAGGCATGCGTCCATTTGGGGTTGGTAAGTGGATGGCCGCAAATCGAAATTCGGATCGCGCGCTCCCTCACGGACCGCTAAGGTCACGAGACCAACCTCTTCATGCGCCATTCGCGTCGTCCGCCACCCTGGATGCTCGGCTTCGTCCTGGCGACGTGGAGCTGCCCCGCGGTGGCAGACGATCGTGAGCCCGTGCGCTTGCGCTACAAAGCGACCGAGGGGTGTCCAGCTGCCACCACGTTTGCAGACGAGGTCTCCGCGCGCACGCGGCGGGCGCGGCCAGCTATGGATGGCGAAGCGGCGCGCACGTTCGAAGCTCGGATCGAACATAAGGGAGCAAAGTATGTAGGTCGTTTGCGCATCCAGGCCCCAGGCGGTGCTTCCGAAGTGCGAAAGATCGCAACGGCGAGCTGCGAGCAGGTCGCTTCTGCGCTGGCGCTCTTCACCGCGCTGGCGATCGATCCCACCGCGTCGGTCGAGGATGGTCCGCTCGACCGAGCCAAGCCGGCGCAACCGGACGCGACGATGCCAAAGGAGGCAGCCCCCACTCCAGCGCCCGCAAAGGAAGCCCGGCCGCCCCCACCTGCCCCGGCGGAGACCGCGGCGAGGACAACCGGACCGAGCTCCGGGTGGCGTTGGCGTCTGGGAGTCGATGTGCTGGCCATGTCGGCAGCGGCGCCCTCGGGCGTGTACGGCGCAGCGATCGTCGCCGAGATGAGCCCCACCGATCCCGCGCCGTTTGCGCCCAGGCTGAGGTTTTCCATCGGCTATGCCCAAAGCCTCGAGGCGCGCGAAGGCCCGGGCCTCGTGCTCGTGCGATTGCCATACGCCGCCGCGGCAGCGTGCCCCCTCGAGATCGCGCTCGCTACGGACCTCGACATGGATCTTTGCGCCGGAGCGCGCGGCGGAATTCTCGTCGCGCGTGGTACCGACGTGGACGCTCCACGAACGGCCGCGCTTCCTTGGGTCGACGTGAATGCGTTCGCGCGCGTTGCAGGGTCACCGACGAAGCGCTGGCGCATCGAAGCAATGGTCGGTGTGCTGGCCCCGGTGACGCGGTATACCCTGGTTTTCGACTACCCTCTCACGGTGGCCTACACGCCGTCGGCAGCCGGCGTGTGGGGTGGCGTGGGTTGTCTGTGGGGTGGCTGATCCGTCTCGCGGTTTGCGGCCATACTACCCCGGCGGCCGAAATGGACACGAAAGGGCGGAGCTGAGCATGGCAGAGGTGGAGCTGGCGTTGTCGGAGGCTCGCCCGGGCGCGTCCGTGCCGACGGACGACCGGCGCCTGCGCCAGATGGTCGGTGACCACTTCGATCTCGTATGGCGCACCCTTCGCCGCTTTGGTGTGCCCGAATCCGATCTCGACGATGGTGTCCAGAAGGTATTCGTCGTCGCGTCGCGCAGGCTGTCCGACATCGTGCGCCAGAAAGAGCGCTCGTTTTTATTTCAAACCGCGGTACGCGTGGCAGCCGACGAGCGACGCACGCGTACGAGACGCCGCGAAGCGCCCGACGACACATTGGCCCACGTCAGCCATCCGCTGCCCAGCCCCGAAGACCTGATCGATCAGCATCGGGCCCGCCTGCTGCTCGATGAATTGCTCGAGGGCCTGCCCCTGGATCTTCGAGCCGTGCTCGTACTTTTCGAGATGGAGCAAATGTCACGGACCGAAATTGCCGAGGCTCTGGACCTTCCGCCCGGGACCGTGGCTTCGCGGCTCAATCGAGCTCGCGAGCTCTTCGACGCACAGCTCGAGGCGCGGAAGGTCACCACGACGCGAGGAGAGAAACCATGAGCGAACCGCGAAAGTGGGTGGACGAAACCGATGGAGATCTTCGGGGACGATTGTTCCGAGCGGGAGCCGGCGACGCACCTCCCGAGGGCGCCCGGGACCGGGCCATGGCGGCGCTGGGGCTTGCCTCGATGACGGGAACAGCGGCACCTTTGGCTGCTGGTGCACCGCCGGCGAGCTCGACGGGCGGATGGTCGCGCGCCAGGTGGGCGAAATGGGCAATGGGAGGCGGCGTTGCCGGTCTCCTGCTTTTCGGCCTGAGTCACCTGCGTGGGAAGAGCGTGGCTCCGACATCTCCTTCGACCGCATTGGTCGTCGATGCGCTGCCGTCGCCACCCGTCGTCAACGACCTTGCCGGCCCCTTGGCGCCAGCCATGCCCCCGGCGGTTTCCGTCAGCGAACGGGATCCGGTGCAAGTCCTGCCGACGACCGGAACGACAAGGGCGGCTCTTTCACGCCCCGCGGACTCCGACGAGGGCCTCGCTGAAGAGCTTCGCATGGTCGATCGAGCTCGCCAGCTCATCACCGCGGGAGACGCGAGCGGGGGGCTCGCGGCTCTCGATGAGTACCGGCATCGATTTCCACGCGGGCGCCTGGCACCCGAATCGCTGGTGCTCCGGGTGGAGGCGTTGATGGCCCGCGGCGATCGCGCGACGGCCGAACGGGTCGTCGCGCCGTTTCTGCAGGCGCATCCGCAGAGCCCCTACGCCGCGCGTCTGCGAGCGCTCGTTCCACCGGCATCGGAATGACATGGCGCGGGCGCGCAAGACATCGTTCATCGTCCTCGTCGCTTCATGTTGGGGCCTGGGTTGCTCGTCGAGCGTCTCACTTGGAGGCGACAACGCGCCCGCTGCGCTCGCTCAAGATGCAGGCGTGGTCGATGCGCTGAGCGGGCCCGATCGCGACGTCTCCACCATCGACGCGGCATTCGATTCCTGTGGCACCAAGGCCTGCGGCGTCGCCTGCACGCTGTGCAGCCCTCACGACCTTGGCTGCGTCGAGCCCCCCGGATCGAAATCCTGCAACCCCCACCACCAATGTCTGACGAGCGAACCGCTGTGCCCCTGAGGAGGCCCGCGAGGTGAGTTGCCGCGCGCTCCGCGTCGAGCTAGAGACCGGCTGCTCCACCAGGTTCAGAAAGGCACGTGAGGACCATGAATCTTGTGCATCTGGCATCGTTCGGGATGATGGCGGGTATTGCGTTGTCCAGCGCGAGTGGGTGTGCGGAGCGGCAGGCATTGCCACCCGCTGCTCCCGCTTCGCCCCCCGCGGGGGCCGTCGCCTCGCCGCCAACTGTCGCGCCAATATCAACGGCCGGTGTGCCAGGTGCCGCCCCTTCGCCCGCGTCGTCGGTCGCCACGCCTCTTTCGCCGCCGATTGACGACGCTGCGATCGCTTCGGCGACCGGTGTCGAAAAGCCCGACAAGGGCGCGGATGGGACGGTGAAAATAACCTTTCCTCGCAAGGACGTCGATGTGATGGTCGATGGCTGGAAGTTGCCTCCCTTCATGGGGTTGACGTCATGGGCCGCGTTTGCGCCGGCGAAAGCCGGGGTGGCCGATGCCATGGTGATGGGCGATCTCGTCTTGTTTGCCGATGAGGTCAACGCGGTGATGAGCGTTCTTCTCGACAATGGCGTCGAAGTCACCGCACTTCACAATCACTTTTTCTATGACGCGCCGAACGTCTACTTCATGCACATCGGCGGCGAAGGCACGGTCGCGGGTCTCGGAAAGGGCGTGCGTCTCGCCATGGACAAGGTGGCCGAGATTCGCAAGCGAGCCCCCAGGCCGCCGAGCAAGTCAGGCTCTGCGCCACTCCCCGTCAAAAGCAACATCGATGCTGCGAAGATCGAAGCCGTGCTCGGTGTGAAGGGGCAAGCCAAGGACGGCATGTTCAAGGCCACGATGGGGCGTCCGACGAGTGCCGCCTGCGGTTGTACGATCGGCAAGACGATGGGCGTCAACACGTGGTCGGCGTTCGCGGGCACCAGCGACAACGCCATCGTCGACGGAGACTTCGCGGTCGCCGCTTCGGAGCTTCAATCCGTATTGAAGGCGTTGCGATCGGGAGGCATCAACGTCGTGGCCATCCATCACCACATGGCCGACGAGACTCCGCGCATTCTGTTTCTCCACTACTGGGGGCGTGGCAAGTTGGAAGACCTCGCCGGCACGGTGCGCAAGGCGCTCGACCTTACCGCGTGGGAAGGCAGAACGAAGAGCTCGTGACGTTCGTGCCGAGCACCACGCGCGCACAGACGTCGGCACGAATTTGCCCCTCCAGCCAGGTCGTGAGGCACGTGTCCGCATCGTCGCCGACGCGAAAGAGCGTTCCGCCCTTGTGATTTTCAAGCCCGCGCGCCTTGCGAACCAGGGTCAACCGTTCGGGCTGCGCGCCGCGATCGCTCACCACAGCGCTGAGCACTTCGGGCTCCAGGTCGACGACTGATTCATAGTCCTGATCGATCTCGTCAGGCGTCGTGCAAGGCGGCGAAAGGGGTCGATCGTCGACGGCGAAGCGCAATCCCTCGCTTCCATAGAGGCGCAAATTGCGCGAGCGCGAGCCGTGGCAGTCGAGTGTCCCGCATGTATGAGCGAGCACCGGGGCCAGCTCGGCAAATGTCGAGCGGTCGGGAAGCACCGCATCGAATCGCGCGTCCCGCTGAGGAATATTGCAGCCGGCAAGC
The DNA here is from genome assembly GCA_038240245.1 of Polyangiales bacterium. Taxonomy (GTDB): domain Bacteria; phylum Myxococcota_A; class Polyangia; order Polyangiales; family Polyangiaceae; genus DASWDH01. Next base: position 6,636 of record JBBSDY010000024.1, on the reverse strand, counting down.
GATGCCGTGGCCAGAAGGGCGTAGGTGCACGCACGCTTCATGGCGGAGCTCCGCCGTCGTCGAGAAGGACGTAGATGTGACCGGGGGAATCGGAGCTGCCGGGATCGAAGTGACAACTTGCGCACGAGCCGTCACGTCCCACATTGGTGTGCATGGGGATCGTCGTGCCTTGCCAGACGATCGACGTCTGCATGGGGAAGGTGGGCGTCCATCGGCCGGGCTCCACGTAGAAGTTGCCCGCCGCGTTGGCAACGATGACTAAGCTCGAACCGTCCGAGCCCTTGAGGGTCACACGAGCTCCGTCGGCAGGCTCCCGATCGGACGGTCGCAAAAAGACCGTCCCGGCGACGCTGAGCTCCCCGGGATCGCCGAGCGCGCCATCGTGGCAAACCAGGCAAGGCTGCCCGGGTCTGTGCAGCGGACCGCGACGCACGCCGGCCATCTCGCCGCCCTGGGCATCGATCTCGTTCTGGTGAACGGGATCGCAGGCGATCTGCACCGTTAGGAACGCGAGACACGTCGCAAGCCTGCGCCGAGTCATAGCTCTCTTTCGAGTGACACCCCGCCCAACACCGATGTGCGATGGGTAAGGTAGAGATCGTCCAGGTAGCGCGTGGTGGTCACGTTCAAGTCCCAACCGAGGACCCAGCCCAGCAGGTGATCGGCCGGCCCCAAACTGATGCCGAGCCTCCATCCCGCCGTCAGGCCGATGAGCGGACCGAGCTCGCGGTCACCGGTGCGCAGCAGAGGAACCTGAAAACCAGGGCCGAGCACGTACGAGCGCTGCCAGAAAACGACGGGCGTTTGCGCGTGCACGCGCACGTGTGGCCCGAGCTCGATCCGACGGCTCACGTCGATCAAGAAGCGAGCGTCCGTCGTGGTCGCGTCCAGGCCCCAAGAATCGGCGTAGAGCCTTTCGTCGAGCCGCAACGTGGAGATCGCATAGCGGTGGGCCATAAGAAGCGAGAGCGCCAGGCGATCGCGAGAGAGAGGCAGCTGCTCGAGCGGTCGCGCCGAGGTGCGCAAGCTGTTCACGACGTCGATGGTTGCGCCGCGCGAGACGAAGGTGCCCGGCGCAAAGAGCGGGATGTACCGGTAGGGTTTGGACGGGTCACCGCTCTCGAAGACGGCGTCGGCAACGAACGACGCGATGGTGGCAGGATCGATGACGAATGTCAGCCCGCCCTTGAAGCTCTCGCGATTGAGCGGGTGTGAGAAGACCGAGAAAGGAGTGTCGGTGCGCCCAGCGATGTCGTGGCTGTGATTGAACCCGAGGAGCCAGGTGACGTCCTTTTGCAAGACATCCTGGGTGACGGCCGCACCAAAGCCCAGCGACAGATAGTCGGGCTCGCTCGAGATGGAACCGCTCGCCCGGACGCCGAGCGCGCCCGGTTGGTAGGCGGCATCCAAACCGCCCGCCTGACGGACCTCCGTCCAGTGCCGTGACGCCGTCGATACGATATCCACCGACGCCGCCGAAACGACGTCGACCAGATACTGGCCACCGAAGGTCCAGCCCGCCGTCGGGCTGGCCACCGTGGCAGCGAGCGAAGGCGTGAGGACATAGACGTGATCCGAGTCTGCATAGCCAGCCGCGTCGCTCGATGCTCGAACGTCGACGGAGCTGTCGTTCTGCGCCCGCGCAGTTCCAAGGAAACCCGGGAGAAGGAGCGCCACGACCCGAGCCGATCGTAGCGGTCGCCTCAATTGCAGCCGCATCCGCCCCCGACCGTGACCCCACCGCCGACCGCCCCTTCTTGCACGGAGCGCACGTGCTGCTCGGCGGGCCTGGACAGGTCCGACGTGGTCATCGTGGGATGCGCGAGACGCGCCCGCTGGTACGGAAGGACCTGGGTGCATCCCGTCGCCCCGCATACCAGCCAGATTGCCAACCCGGCGCCATGCAGGCATGCGCGCGGCGAAGGTGGCGGCGAACCCATTACCCGAGTGGCTTACCATCACGGCTCGCCACACGCTCGGAACGATGGGCCGCTGGCTCTAGTTCGCGGTCACATCCCCGACGCCCGCGTCGACCACACCCGCCTCGGCATCCGGAATGCTCGCGTCGATCAGGGGTGCACCGGGACAGGTTGCAATCGACACCGTGTTGCTGGCGAGGGTGACGCTCCCCGCCGCGCGCGACAGCATCCTGCCGGTCACCGTGGCAGCGTTTTGGACGGTGATGTCCGCCAGGGCGAGGACGTTTCCGGAGAAAAGCGTCTGGCCGCCGATCGTGGCCGAGCTTCCGACCTGCCAGTAGACGTTGCACGCATTGCCGCTGTTGGTCATGGTGATCTGGGCGTTGTTGGCAGTGACCAGCGTGCTGGCGACCTGAAAGATCCAGACCGCGTCGGCTCGGCCCTGTCCGTTGAGAAAGAGCGTGCCAGTGAGCTGGGCGCCGCTCGTGAAACAATACACGCCCGGAGTCAGGGTAAGACCCCCGAGGTCCTGACCCGTGAGCGCCGTGCCGCACACCCTGCCGGCCAGGGTGTTGTACGCGACAGTGAGATCGCTCTGGGCGTTTTGTGCAGTGAGGTCGTTGAGGTGGGTCGTTCCCAGCACGGTGGCAGGGGTACCCCCGAGCGCAGTGAGCGGAGAGACTCCGAGATTGCCAAAGATGATGGTCGCGCCCGTGTTGGTCACGGTCTGGCCGCCGAGGACGGCGAACGTCCCCGCCGATCCGAGAATCGAAAAGACTCCAGCGTCGACCGTGGCATCGAGGTTGATCGCGGCATCGCCGTCGACCGTGGCGTCGAGGTTGATCGCGGCATCGCCGTCGACCGCGGCATCGAGGCTGACCGTGGCGTCGACGTCGAGGGTGGCGTCGAGATTCACGCCGGCGTCGACATCGAGCCGGGCGTCGAGGGGCGCCGTGTCGAGCTTCACGTCGACCGTTGGCACGTCGGGCAACGAATCCGATCCCAACGCGACATCGCCCAGCGATTGATCGAGAAGGGCTGTGTCCGCTACCGACGTATCGGCGAGGACCCCGCCGCCTGATCCATCCTTCGCATTGCCGCCCGCGCCGGCTGCGCCGCTCGTGCCGGATCCACCGCCGGCGTCATCGAAGATCGTATCGGACCCTCCGCAGGCGGCCAGGAGGCACGCCGCGGCGGGCACGATGAAAGTGAAGCGTGAAAGAACGAACCCTCGGAACATTTTGATTTCTCCTGGGACGGCGGCCGACGCTCAAGGAGCCGGCTTCGTCGTCGCCGAGTCCTCGATGTGGAATTCGACGCGGCGATTGGCGGCGCGCCCCTCGTCTGTGCTGTTGTCCGCGAGAGGCACCGTGGGTCCGAACCCTGCGCTGCTCAGCCGGTTCTTGTTGACGCCGGTTTTCACGAGCGCAGTGACCACCGCAGCCGCTCGCTGCCGGCTGAGATTCTTGTTGTATGCGAGGCTACCGGTGTTGTCGGTGTGTCCCTGTACGCGCAGGTGCTTGATCTCGGAATGCTCGTTCAGCGTTTTGGCTACGGCGTCGAGAATCGTCTGGCTCTCAATGATCACCGCGCTGTTCGTCTTGAATTTGATCTGCTCGAGGATGGTCACCTGGCCGGCCTTGATGGAGACGAGGGGGCAACCGTTCTTCTTGGGGTCTGCGTTGTGCGGGCCAGGGGCATCGGGGCAGGCATCGTCGCGGTCCACGATACCGTCGTGATCACGATCGGGTGGGCAGCCGTTCGTCTTGGGATCCTCGGTTTTGACGCCGGCCACGTCCGGGCACGCGTCGACTGCGTCAGCTACGCCGTCCTTGTCGCGGTCGGGCGGGCAACCGTTGGTCGCCGGATCGTCGGTCTTGGGACCGGCGACGTCGGGGCAGGCGTCCTTGGCATCGGCAATGCCGTCCTGATCGCGATCGCTGGGACATCCGTTCGTCTTCGGGTCCTCGGTCTTGACGCCGGGCGTGTCCGGGCACGCGTCGTCGCCGTCGACAATCCCGTCGCCATCCCTGTCGGCGACCACCAAGGGGCAGCCATTGGTCTTGGGATCGTTCGTGCGAACACCGGGCATGTCGATGCATGCATCTTCGCTGTCGATGACCGCGTCGCCATCGCGATCGCTGGGTGGCGTCGTCGCCTTGGCGGGCGCCGGAAACCACTCGAGCGATGCCAGGGCACGAAATGCAGCGGTTCCTGCCGCGTTCGAGAGGCCCGGCCCCGCGCCGAGACCGATGCGCACGTCGCCCGCGTTGTAGTGGCCTCCGAGAAGGAGCGCGAGCGGCGTGGTGTGATCTCCGAAGAAGGCGCCGCTATCGGTGACGATGGTGCTCCCCGCGAGCTCGGGTCCGATGAGCAGGGCCTTGTCTGCGAAGCGGGCTCCCATGGCCACGTTGAAGTCGGCTTGCGTGCCGGTCGGGTGTCCATTGAAGGGCGCATCGTTCGCCCGGTAGACGACGCCGACGCCGACGGCGTACGCGAACGAGCCCGCGTCGCCAGCGATCGCGAGGCGAGGTCCCACGCGAACCTGACCGTCGCCCAGGTATTGCAGCTCGTTGCCCGTTGGCAACCACAGCCGCCCGCCGAGGCTCGCCGTGAAAGGATCGCCGTACTCGCCGACGAGACGCAGGTCGAGCGCGAATCGCAGATCGCCCACGCCACCGTCGGTGGGGGCCACGTAGAGCTGGTTGCCCACGATCTTGTCGTTGCCATCTTGCAAGACGGCAATCGGAAGGCTGGCGCCGAGCCGCAGGCGATCGACCAGAACGAGGGAGGCTCCCAGGTGCAGATAGAATTGATTGCCGACGACGACCGTGTTCTCGGAGCCGTCCGGATTCTTGAGAACGTAGGACTTGTAGGCGAAGTCACCGACCACGCCGAGGGCGGGCCTGGTTCCGCGAAGATCGAGCGACTCGCTCACGAACCAGTCGCTTCCCGTTTCAGAGGGCTCGAACCGATTGAGCGAAGTGCCCGGCGTGACGCGGGTTTGAGCGCCTGCCAACGTGCCCCACACGAATACCGCCGCGCTGGTCACGCACCCGAGGCACCATCCCGCCCTTCTGTCGTTCACTTGGAAGTCCTTCCCCGCGGGCGCGCGATGTCGCCCGACTTGCTCACTCGTAAGATCGGAAGGGCGCGAACTCCAATCGATACTTCGCATGTCTGGCATGCACCGTTCGACATCGAGCGAAATGACGAGGGAAAGCACAGCCCTACGGCAAGTAGGTGGATGTGGCTCGACTGCCCCTGCGATCTGAACCGGTGGCTCCGAATGCACCCGAAGCGAACCTCGCACGCTTCAGTCTTACGTCAGCACGCCGTCTTGGTGTTGCCCGCCCTGTAGGACCAGCGCCGGCGGAGGCTCCATGAACAGTCGGGCACGATCGCTGCGAATAGGAATGCTCACCGCCACGGTGACGGCCGCCTTTTTGGCGGCGTGCGGTGGCGAAGACAACATCGTCGATACGGGCCGTCTCGATGGCTCGGCGGGAGTGGCGGGCGTCCTCGGCAACGATGGTTCGGCGGGCACCGGCAAGCCGGGCACCGCAGGCTCCGGTGGCACCGCGGGCTCCAGTGGCACCGCGGGCTCCAGTGGCACCGCGGGCTCCAGCGCAACCGCGGGCTCCGGTGGCACCGCAGGCTCTGCGGGGACCGGCGGGGCAACCGGCGTCGGAGGGTCAGCGGGGGCCGCAGGGTCAGAGGCCGGTCCCGCTGGCGCAGGCGGCGTCACCCTCGACGGCGCTGCCGACGGCACCACCGACGCTGGAACAGCGGACGCAGCGGCCGGCAATGGCGGTCTCGATGCGAGCGACAGCTCCGCAACGACCGGTGACGCGAACGACGCAAGCGATGCCTTCGGAGTTATTGATGCTACCGGAGCGATTGATGCGACCGGAGCGGCTGACGCGAGCGACGCGAGCAGCGCGGACGCAACGGCGGTCACCGACGCTGCGCTGGGCGATGCAGCCACCGCTGATACGACGCCGAGCGATGGCGCCGTGGGGGACGCGCCCGGACCCCGCTGTGGAGATGGGATCACCAACGGCACCGAGCAGTGTGATCACGGTTCCAAGAACAGCAACGTCTTTTACAGCGGGTGCACCACCGGGTGCCAACAGACTTCGCTCATCGCCTGGCTCGACGGCGCCGATCCGAACGGCGACGGCTCGAGCATCACCGGCGGAACGGCGATGTCCAAGTGGGTCGACAAGGCCCGCAACAACGACGCATTGCAAGGTACGATCACCCAGCAGCCCAGGTACATCGTGGCCGGTATCAACGGCGTTCCCGGGCTCCTTTTCGACGGATCCAACGACTCGCTGGCCTTGCCGGTCGACATCAACTACGGCGCTCTTCCCAATATCACCGTGATCGCCGTCTTCAAGAACGCTCCGGGCAATCCGGCTCCCTACGCGGGCGTGTGGGGACAAGACAACGGCGGCTGGGATCGCTTCTTGGTGTCGGGCGGTACCGGTCAGACCGGCATCTCCAACGGCACCGGGTTTACTGCCGTAACAGGGCTCACGGCCGACAGCGTTGCTCTCATCTCCGTCACGACGCTACGTTCGGGTGCTGCGTCCAGCGTCCATGTCGACGGAACCCTCGCCGCATCGTTCGCCGAATCCCACGACAACAGCGGAACGACATCGGTCAGCATTGGCGATCTGAACGGACCGGCGGCGGCGCCCTTCGGTGCTTT
>JBBSDY010000023.1:0-14120 GCA_038240245.1 Polyangiales bacterium | reverse complement strand
GACCGGAGTTTCGGGGTTGACCATCTTCATGCCGGCGAAGAGCAGCATCGTCAGCTCGGGCACCGTCGGGAACAGGTGCTTGATGTAGTGCTCGCCGCGGTAGTAGCTGAGGTGCTTGCCGACGATGAAGGTGAGCTCCTGCGGCTGGAAACCTGTGAGCACGCTTTGCCCCGCCACCGACGCGGGAGGAGCGATGGGCACCGCGGCAAGCGCGCCCGGCACGTCGTTGCGCACGTAGAGCTCGGGGCAAGGCACGGCCAGAACCTGCGCCGCCCAGCCGAACGTCTTGGCGAAGGTGACGGTGGAGGTGGCCGGATCCTGCTTGAAGCGCTTGTCGAGAACCGGCAGCTGCTTGGTATTCTTGAGCTGCTGGATCTTGGCCATGAGCGCCGCGGCCGCCAGCATCTCGAAGATCTTGCCGATATAGAGGCTCTCTTCGGGATGAAAGAGGTTACGGATCCAGAGCTCGTTGTCGAGCCGGCTCTTGACCTGGAGCATCCCCTTGGCGCGGTAGTCGTCGAAGAACTTGAGCTCCTCTTCGTCGGCCTTGCCCAAAAAGGCGAGCGCTTGGCACATGCACCATGCGGGATCGTACTGCTGCTGCCGAACGTAGAGACGATAGAGCGCGCGGTACGGTTCGACGCGCAGCGCGTCGTGGGCCAGGATCGATTGCTGCTCTTCGATGGCCAGATCGACTTGATCGGTCGTCTCGTAGAGCTCGGCCAAGATCTGCCGCTCTTGCAGCTGGTCGGGCTTGATGCGCGCGGCCATCTTGAAGGCCTCGATACCGGGCGACAGGTCGTTCAGCCGGTCGCGGTAGATGAGGCCGAGATTGTGCCAGAGGTTGTATTCGAGGTCGAGGTTGCCCTTGCCCGATACACGGTGCAGCATTTTGCGGAAGGCTCGCTCGAGCTGCTTCCAGTCCTTCTGCTGGGTGAGAATCTTGTTGATGCGCTCGAACGCCTCGAGAAAGAACGGATTGAGATCGAGCGTCTCGTTGAAGGCCTCGACCGCGCGCTCGGGATCCTCTTCCTTGTCGCGGTAAATCTGGGCCATCGTGTAGATGTACTTCGACTTGCGCTCGGCGTTGGTCTCGAGCTCGGCGATGGACTGCAGCGACTCGATCATCTTGGGCCAGTTGGAGGTGGCCTGGTAGAGCTGCAAGAGCTTGTGCAAGAGCACGTGGTTCTTGGGCTCGAGATCGAGCGCTTCTTCGTACGTCTCGACGGCCTTGCCGGGGTTCTTCTCTTTCTCGGACCAGATGTCGCCGATCTCGACCAGCAGCTTGAAGCGCTCACCCGAGTCGTAGACGTTGTCGAGGATCTGGCGCTTGTAGGCGCAGACCTGCTTGAAGTCCTTGGTCTCGGTGTAGACGTTGATGAGCGCTTCGAGGGTGGGGCGGTGCGCCGGTTCGACGGCAAGAGCCTTCTCGAAGTTGTTGATGGCCTGCTTGGGCTGGCCCTGCTCTTTCTTGATCGCACCGAGCCTGAAGTAGACGTTGGCGCGCGCTTCGGTCTCGCCCTCGTCGAGGCTGGTCAGCACCTTCTGGTAGTTGGAAAGGGCGCTCGCCCAGTCCTTGAGCCGGAAGCAGACCTCGGCCAGGCCCTTGATGGTCTCGCCGTCGGTGAGGTCGAGCTTGTGGGCGTCCTGGTAGGCCTTGAGGGCCTTGTCGTCCTTGCCGAGCGCGCTGGCGATGCGGCCCAGCATGTTGAACATCGTGTGCTGCTCGCGGCGCTCTTTTTTGGTGCCCTTCTTGACCAATAGATCGGCGAGCGGCTCGGCCTCGGCCCACTTTTCGCGGTTGATGTACTCGGTCACCAGGGGAAGCGCGGCGTCCTCGTTGTCGGCGTCGCACTGCAGGGCCAGCTCGTAGGCCTGGATCCCGGCTTCGTGCTCGCCCAGCGTCTCGTCGCGCAAGCGTCCCAGCTCGACGAGGAGCTTGGCGCGCTGCCGCGGGGCCTGCGTGGTGAGCTGCTCTTGATCGAGGTAGCGGGCCGCGCGGTCCCAGTCGGCTTGATCGATGGCGATCTGGCGCAGGGCAGCGAGTGTCGGAAGGTGAGCGGGATCGAGATCGAGCGCCATCTCGAAGCGCTCTTGCGCCTGTCCGCGGTCGCCGAGCTTCTCGTCGAGAGCCTTGCCGATGCGGTAGTACATCTCGACGCGTTGCTTGCCGTCGGCCGTGAGGTCGGCGACACGCGTCATGTAGTCGATGGCCTGCGCCGCATCGCCCTGCTTCTCGAACAGCTTGGAAAGGGCCTCGAGCGCGGGGATGTTGGCGTCGTCGATGTCGACGATGTTGCGGTAAGCGTCGATGGCGCGGTCGAGATCTTCGACCTCGTCGGCGTACACCTGGGCCATCGAGGCGTAGAGATCGACCTTGGTGGAGCGCTCGAGCGTGGTGGTGATGTGGCGCTCGTAGGTGTTGATGAGATCGAGCCATTGCCGGAGGCGCCGGTAGCATCGCTCGAGCGCCACCAGGGCGGGCTCGTGGGCGTGGTCGATCTCGAGCACCTGCTCGAGGCGGGTTGCGGCGACATCGGGCTTCAGGAACTGCTCTTCCTGGATGGTGGCGAGCTTGATCAAAACGTCGATGCGCTCGCGCTCGCTGCTGACGACGTCGAGCTGCTGCTCGAGAACGCCGACCAGCTCTTGCCAGCTCGACTTGTGGGTGTAGATGCGCTCGAGGCCGCGCATGGCGGGCAGCGAAGCAGCGTCCACCTCGAGCACCTCGCGGTAGGTCTGCGCGGCTTTCTCGGACTCCTTGAGGTTGTTTTCGAAGAGCTCGGCCATGCGCAGCTTGTGGGCGGCGATGGACTCGTTGTCGCGCAGCGCCTTCACCTTGCGACCGAGCACATCGACCAGCTCGCGGTTGAGCGAGCGAGCGGTGTAGATGCGCTCGAGAGCTTCGAGAGCGGGCAAGTGAAGGGGATCGATCTCGAGAGCCCGGGTGTAGTAGCCGAGCCCCTGATCGACCTCGTTCATCTGGCGCTCGAGGAGCTCGCCGAGATCGGTCAGGATCTCCTTGCGATCGGCGTCCGTGGTGGCGACGTCGAGGGCGCGCGTCAGCGTCTGGCCGTACTGCTGCCATTGGGCGTTTTTGCGGTAGAGGCTGCCCATCTGGCGCAAAACCGAAACGTTGTTCGGGTCGAGCTGAACGATCTGCGCGTAGTAAGGCTGGGCGTACTCGGGGTGCCCCAAATCTTCGCCGTACCACTTGGCGAGGCGAAGGCAGAGGCGGATGCGCTGCTGCGGATCCTTCTCGCCCTGCAGCCAGGTGTTGGCGTTCTGGATGAGCTCGCCCCATCGCCCCGTCGCCTGGGCCATGCGCTCCAGGTATTTGGCGGTCTCGCGATCGGCGTAGTCCTCGGCGAAGGCATTGACCAGGGCGTCGAAGGCCTGGCTCTTGTCTTCGAGCTTCTCCTCGAACACCTTGGCGATGCGGCGCAAGATGTCGGTTCGGTCGGTCGTCTCTTCGCGCGTTTCGAGGCGCCCGAGGTAGAGCTCGACCAGAGGCTCCCAGCGCGAGGCCGCGGTGTGGAGCTGCTCCAGGGTGTTGTAGGCGCGGTCGTGGGTGGCGTCGATGGTGAGGATCTTCTCGTACGCCTTGGTCCCGCCGTCCTTGTCGTGGACCTCTTGATCCCAGATGTCCGCCACCTGCAAAAGCTCGCGGATCTTGTCGTCTGCTTCGGGAAGCGCATCGGCGCGCTGCATCTTGACGGAGAAGACGTCGGGCCACTGCGTCTGGCCGCGGTAGATTGCCTCGAGCGCGTCCATGGCCTCGAAGTCGCCGGGATCGACGTCGAGCAGCTTGCGCCAGGCATCGGCGGCCTCGAACTGCTGCCCGAGAACCTCGCCGTAGGTCTTGCCTAGCTCGCGGAACGTCGCCTTGAGCTCGTCGGCCTCGAGCACGCCGCTGGCGCGATCCACGATGGCGTGGAGCGCCGCGACGAGCTCGTTGGGGTCTTGCCGCTTGCGCCAGATCGCGGCGATGGCTCGCAGCGCGGGGACGTTGGCGTAGTCGAGATCGAGCACGCGGTTGTAGTCGGCGAGCGCCTGCTCGTCGCGACCGAGCTGCTCGAGGAAGATGCGCGCGCGACGATTGAGCACCTCGACGCGAAGCTCGTCGGAGTCGGCGATGTCGAACTCGCGCTCGAGCACGTCGCAGAGCTCGGCCCACTGGCCTGCCGTCTCGTAGAGGTTGGCGAGGGCGCCCAGGGCCTCGGGATCCTCACCGCGTAGGTCGAGCACGCGCTTCCACGTCTCGATGGCGCGCGAAGGGTTGCTCAGCCGGTCGGAAGCGAGGTGCGCGATCTTGGCGCGGATCTCTGCCTCTTGAACGTCGCCCGTCGCATTTTCGAGCTCGCGCTCGTAGACGGTGTTGAGATCGGCCCACGCCTCTTTTTGCTCGTAGATCCGGGCCAAAGCCTGGATGGACTCCTCGTGCGACTTGTCGAGCCCCTCGAAGATCTGTCGATACGCGCGCACTGCGTCGTCGACCTGAACGAGCTTCTCTTCGTAGGTCTCGCCGAGACGCGCATAGTGCTCGACCAGCTCGTGCGGCTCGGTCGTGGCCTTCACGCGTTGCTCGAGCACCTGGGCAAGATCGGCCCACTGCTCGAGCGAGGTGTAGATGCGATCGAGGTTGGCGAGCGCGTCCGGATCGAGCGGCTGCACGCCGAGCACGTAGCGATACGTCTCTTCGGCCTTGGTAATGTCGCCGAGCTCTTCTTCGAAGGTGCGCGCGAGGCGACCGCCGACGACGCGCTGGACATTCTGGTCGTTGTGTACCCCGAGAACGTCGGCGTAGGCGTTGGCGAGCTTTTCCCAGCCCCCGTCGACCGAACCGGCCAGGCGCTCGACCTCTTCGCCCGACTTCTCGTCGAGGGGCTCTTCTTTGATGGCGCGCGTGTAGACGCCCATCGCCCCGGGCACGTCGAGGAGCTTCTCTTCGACGAGCTCGGCGATCCGGTAGTACATCGCGAGGCGCTCGGCGGAGTCTTTGAGGTAGGTGAGCTGGGCCTCGTAGACGCGTTGCAGCTTCTCCCACTCGGCAGCAGCCTGGTAGAGCGGCTCCAAGACCTCGGCGATCTCGACCTGCTTGGTTCCCAGGGCGAAAAGCCTCTCGATGGCCTCGAGCGTCTGGGCGTGCTCGGGCGCCGCCGCGAGCACTTCGCGGTACGCGGCGATCGCCGAGTCGAGATCGTTGAGCCTCTGCTCGTAGACCTGTCCGAGACGGTACTTGAACTCCAGGATCTCGTCGGGGGTTTGGCCAATCTCGGCCTCGCGCGCCAGGACCTGGGCAAGATCGCCCCACCGCTCGGTTCGAACGAACAGGCGATCGAGCGAGCTTACGGCGTTTTGGTTCTCGGGATCGGCCCCGAGCACACGGCGAAAGTGGGCGACCGCGTTGTCGACGTCCTCGAGCTGAACCTCGTAGATCTGGGCGGTGCGCAGTCCGAGATCGACGGCTCGCTCGGGCTCGGCGGCGAGCTTGTCGAGCTCGGCGTCGTAGAGCTTGGCGACGTGGGGCCAGCGATCACAGATGCTCGCCAGGCGTTCGAGAGAGCCGAGGGTCTCTTCGTTGCCGTTGTCGGCAGCGAGAGCTCGCGCGTACATGTCGAATGCGGCGTGCGGATCGCGCAAGCTGTCTTCGTAGAGTCGGGCCACCCGGTGCAGGATGTCGACCTTGGTCATCGGATCGTCCGAGAAGCGCGCCTGCACCTCCAGAACGCTGATGAGCTTGGGCCATTCGCCGTTGGCCTCGTAGACCGGCTCGAGCACCGAGGCGGCCCCGAGCGGCTCGATCTTGCCGGCCTTCAGTCCTTCGAGGGCATCCAGCGTGGGGGCGTGCGAGGGCTCCCGCGCCAGGATCTCGCGATACAGCTCGATGGAACGCGGCACGTCCTCGAGGTGCTTCTCGTAGAGCTCGGCGATCCGGTACTGGTACGAAATGGATTCGTTGGCATCTTCGCAGAGCTCGGATTCGTGGGTGAGCACGCTGAGCAGCTCCTGCCAGTTCTCGGCCGTCTGGTAGAGAACATCGAGCCTGCCCAGGGCGGTGAGATCATCGGGATCGAGCTCGAGAACACGAGCGTAGGTATCGATGGCCTTGTCGACCTTGTTGAGCTCGTGCTCGAAGACCGCGCCGACCTGATAAAAGATGCGTTTCTTCTCGTCGACATCGGCGACCAGATCGGCCTTCTTGGTGTAGACGTTGAGCAGATCTTCCCAGCGCGAGAGGCCGAGATACAGCTTGACCAGGGCATCGACCGAGCGAAGATCCTCGGGATCGCCCTCGAGAATCTTGAGGTAGACATTGATCGCCGCCTCGGGCTTCTCGAGTAGATCTTCTTCGATCTGCGCCGACTGGTAGAGCGCGGCCTTTTTGTCCTCGGGATCGTCGAGAATCTCGGCCTTGCGCTGCAGGATGATGGACAGATCTGCATAGCGCTCGGCGCCACGGAAAAGCTCTTCGAGCGCCTCGGCGGCGGAGATATTGAGGGGATCGATGGTGAGGACCTGGCGAAAGTGCCGGATCGCGCTCTCGATGTCGCGCAGATCGTTCTGGTAGACCCGCGCGCTCATCGCATAGAGGGCGCTCGCCGTCTGGGCGTCTTCTTGCCCAGCTGCCAGCTCTTCGAAGACCTTCGCCAGATCGGCGAAGCGACCGGTGGCTCGCGCCAACCGATCGAGACCCTGCTGGGTGAGCTCGCTGGCGGGATCGTCGCGCAGGGCGCGTGCGTAGGTATCGAACGCGGCGTTGAGATCGCCGGCGGCGTCCTCGTAGAGCTGTGCGATCTGGTGCAAAAGCTCGACCTTGCGGGCGGGATCGGCCGACCTTCGCACTTGCACTTCGTGCACGCCGATGAGCTTTTGGAAATCGCCGCCTTGACGGTAGAGGGGCTCGAGGATCTCGGCGATGGCCGTTTCGTAAGGTGCGGCGCGACCCATCCGCTCGAGGGCGGCGAGGGCGCTGGCGTTCGCGGGATCGCGGTCGAGAACGAGCCGGTATCCCTCGATCGCTTCGGGCACCTCGTCCATCTCGCGCTCGCGCAGCGAGGCGAGACGCAGCATGAGCTCGAGCTGCGCTTCATCCGTCGAAGCGAGCCTTAGCTGCGACTCGAGGTTCTCGGCGAGATCGACCCACATCTTCTGGCGGGTGTAGAGAGCGTCGAGCGCAGCCAGGGCGACCTGGCTGGTGTCGTCGAGGGCGAGCACCTCTTTGTAGGCGGCGATGGCGTCTTCGGGGCTGCCCAGCCGCTCTTCGTACACCTCGGCCATTTGCGCGTAGAGCGCCTCGCGAGCGGGAACCTCGCTCGTCAGCTCGATGCGCCGCCGGTAGACTCCGATGAGATCACTCCAGCGCTCGGTGCGACGGTACAGGCTATCGAGCGCTTCGAGGGCTTCGCCATCGGAAGGATTCTGAGAGAGGATGTGTACGTAGCCCTTGGCGGCTTCGTCGACCTTGCCGAGGCGTTCGTCGATGTGCGCGAGGCGCATCCAGTACTCGCGCGCCAGTGCTGCGTCGGCAAGCCCCTCTGCGATCTCGTCGAAGATCGCATCGAGCTTGTCCCACGCGTTCGCTTCGCCAGCGAGCCGCTCGAGCTCGACGCGCGATTCGGCGATGGAAGGATCGTCCTTCAGCGCCTTGGCCTGTGCCTCGAAGGCCAGATTCACATCGCCCAGAGCGTCGACGGCGATGCGCGCAACCTTGCGCTGCAGCGCCACGCGCCGTCCGATGTCGCTTTCCGACTGGGCCAGGATCTCGAGGACACGGACGAGCTTCTGCCAGTCGCCGCGTACCTCGTAGATCCCTTCGAGAATGCTGGCCGCTTCGGCGCGCAGGTTCTTGTTGTCGAGCAGCGCCTCGAGTGCCTCGCGCGCACCGTCGTGACCCGGTTCGAGAAAGAGGATCTCTCGGTAGTTTTCGAGGGCGGCGGTCGGATCTTTGAGGTGCTTCTCGAGTGTGCGGCCCAGCCTGAACTTGAGATCGATGAGCTCGGTCTCTTCGAGATCGAGCTCGATGCGCTTGCGCAAAACCTCGACGTACGCGTCATAGTCGGCCAAATCGCGGTAAAGAACGTCGAGCGATTTGAGGGCGACGGGGTCGGCCGGCTCGTCGTCGAGCACGGCGCGGTAGCTGGCGATGGCTCGTTTGGGATCTTTGATCTCGCTCTCGTAGACGCGAGCGATGCTGTAGAGGATCTCTCGTCGGTCGCCGGCGTCGACCGCGAGATCGCGCTTTTTCTCGTAAATTTCGAGCAAATCGCTGTAGCGCGAGGCTTGCCGATAGAGGCGCTCCAAGGCGCCCAGCGCCAGCGCGTTCTCGCCGTCGGCTTCGTAGACGGCCCGAAACTCGCTCAACGCGTCGTCGACCCGCCCCAGCTCGTCGACCAGGACACGGCCGAGCTTGAGGCGGAGCGAAATGCCGAGATCGGTTTCGCCATTGTCGTGCGCCTTGCGGATCGCGGTGTGGTAGGCCGTGGTCACGTCCTCCCAGCGCGCCGCCACCTTTGCCGCGCGCTCGAGATCTTCGGCGCAGCGCTCGTCGGAGGGAGCGATCTCGAAGGCAGCGAGGTAGCGCTCGAAGGCCTTGGTGGTGTCCTTGAGCTTGGACTCGTAGAGGCTTGCCACCTCGCGGAAGAGCTCGAGCTGCGAGAACGGATCCTGCTCGTGGCGAAGCTTGACCTCGTAGGTGCCCGCCAGCCCCTTGAAGTTGCCGGCCTGCTTGTAGATGGGAATGAGAGCTTCGGCTGCCGCGAGGTGATCGGGATCGATCTCGAGTACCTTTTCGTAGCTCTTGGCCGCCCGATCGTCCTTCTTCTTTTTGTCGCCCCACAGCTCGGCGATCTTCATGAGCATGCCGATCTTGGCGGCCTTGTCTTGCTCTTTCGCCTCTTGCGTTTCGAGGACCCGGATGAACTCGTCCCACTTGCCGGTCTCGGAATAGAAGACTTCGAGATCGTCCCAGCGGCCGAGGGCCAGGTACTTCTTCTTCAGGGCTTCTTGCGCCTTGCGGTCACCCGGATCGAGGGTGAGCAGCGTGCGCCAAGCGGATACCGCGCCCTCGTCGTTGTTCAGGCGATCGCCATAGATCGAGGCCAGCTTGCCCAGGATCTGAATGCGCTGCGCGTTGTCGTAGGTGACCTCGGATTGCTTCTCGAGCACGCTGGCCAGAGCGGTGAAATCCTTGGCACGCTCGTAGAGACCGACAAGATTGCCGAGAGCTTCGACGTTTTCGGGATCGGAATTGATGACCTCTTGCCAGAGCTCGATGCAGACGTCGGGCTTCTTGACGCGCTCGGTGGCAAGCTTGGCGATTTCGAGCAGGCGCGCCGCGCGCGCAGGCCCCGCCGGCAGCCGCTCGGCCTCGCGGCGTTGCAAACCGAGAAGCTTTTCCCAGTCGCGCCGCTTCTCGTACATCTGGCGAAGGAAATCGATCGCCTTCGCGTTCTCTTCGTCGATGAGCAAGATGGCTTCGTAGGCCTTCACGGCCTCGGCCTGGTTGGCGAACTTGCTGATGTAGAGATCGGCGGCGCGCTGGTAGAGGTCGACCCGCTCGGCCATGTTCGGCACCACCGCTGCGAGCTGCATCAGGGTGCGAACGAACTCGTTGTATCGCTTAGCTCCTTCTTGTTTTTCGGCGAGGGTGCGCAGCTCGGCGACCTTGGCGTCGTCGGCATCACCCTCGGCTGGAGCGGCAGCAGATGCAGCGGGGGCAGCAGCAGCCGCAGCCGCAGCAGCAGGCGCGGCTTTGGCGGAGACGGGCGGCGGCGGGGGCGAAGCAACCGCGGGGGGCGGCGGCGACGGCTCGCGTGCGACAACGGCGGCGGGCGCCTTGGCGGCCGCGGCGGGCGCAGCTTTGGTGGAAACCGGCGGCGGAGCGGGCGTCGCCGATTTCGACGCCGGCTCGCGGGGCCTTACTGGCTCTCCGATTTGCTTCTCGAAAGCCTGCAGACTGGGATGGTCGGGAGAGATCGCGCTCAGGCGCTCGAAATAGCCGCGGGCGCGCATCAAGTTGCCGAGCTGGCGCCAGGTGAGCGTGGCCGCCTGGGCCAAAATGAAAGTCTCGGAGCCGTTGCTCGCGTTGGTCTGCGCGGCCTTGTCGAGCAGCTCGAGCACGCGATCCCAGTTGCCTTCTTTGGTTCCCCAGATCTCGCGCAAAAACGAGAATGCCGCCTCGTTGGAGGGATCGGCGGCGAACGCCTCTTGCAAAAGCTCGACGCCCAGCTCGACGTTCTGGTGGCGCGTCACCCAACGCGTTCCGAATCGAAACGCCGCCTCGGCCTGCTTGGCGGGATCTGTGATGGCCGAAAGGGCCTTGCGTTGCTGCTCGAGGATGGCGTTGGTGCGCTGCCCCTCGACGAGCAGGTTCTCGTACAGAGCCGCGGCTTCGCGGTTGGCGGGATCGGCCGAGTAGGCCTGACCGAGCATTCCCTCGACAGCTTCGGGGGCAAACCGTCGAGCGATGCGCGCCGCGCGTACGAATTGTCGCGCCTTGCCGGCAACGGTCGTCGCGTCGTGCGCGCCGCGCAGAAGAGCGCCCACGCGATCTTGCCAGGTCGTTTCGTCGACCTGCACGTCTTCGAGGCAGCCGCTCGCCTCGGTGTTCTTTCCCTGCGAGACACCGAGGGCGCGCGCGTAGGTCTGCGTCGCCTTGTCGAGGTCACCCTGGTCGCAATAGACATCGCCCAGCTCGACGAGCAGATCGCTCATCTTCTGGCCGTCCTGCATGTTCTTTAGCTCCAGCTCGAGGAGCTTCTGAACCATGTTGGTCTTGCCGAGATCCCAGTAGATGAACCTTGCCTCCTCGAGTGCTTCGAGCAGAGCGGGGTTCAGCTTGTAGGCGTCCTGGAAATGCTTGAGCGCCTTGACGCTCTGAAGGAACTTCGTCTCCAGGACGCGGCCAAGCTTGAGATGAATCGAGGCCTTGATCGCATTTTGGGTCGCGCCCCCGAGGCTCTTCTCGAGTTCTTCGACCAGGCCCTGCCAATCGCGATTGCGTTCGAAAAAACTTATCTGCTCCTGCAAATCCATTATTCCCTCGGACCCTTAACCCTTCGGAAACCCTCGGAGACGACGCCGCGAAATCCCCGACGGGGGTCACGGCGCCGTCACTGCCAAACTACTGCATGGTGCCGCCGAGCTTGGCCACGAGCGACTGCGACGCTTCGCACTGATCCTTGTACTTTCCCGTTGCGCCGGATCCCCGGCAAGCGCGAGCCGAAAAGCCCTTGAGCAGCTGGATGGCTTCGGTCTTGCGGGGCGGATTGAGCACGGCGTAGGTCGATCCCAAGTTGTAGAGAATCTCGGGGTGCTCGTCGCCGGCGACCTTTCGCGCGGCCTCGAGCTCGCTCACCATGTCGTTCATCTGGCTCTTGGTCTGGTAGACCTGCGAGAGCAGCACGTGCACGCCGAAGAGGAACTTGTTGTCGGTCTTGTCACCCGCGAAGGTGAGCGCCTCTTTGAGGGTCTGCGCCGCTTGATCGGTGTAGCCGAGCGACAGGTACAGATCGGCCAGGCGGGTGTAATACCGTAGCTCGTCGGGCTTGTGCTCGATGGCCTTGGTGTAGTTGATGAGCGCCTCTTGCTCGTTGTCGGTCCACAGGCTGGTGTACCCGAGCTCGTGGTAGCAGTCGGCGAAGTTGGGATCGGCCTCGATGCACTTCTTGAACGGCTCTTTGGCCTCTTCCCATGAGACGGTCTTCTTGGCCGCCTGCTCCTCGAGTGCGTAGCCGCGCTCGTACTGGTAGTTGGCGAACTTGGGAGCGAGCGTGGCCGCGCGCTGAAGCGTCGAGGCGACTTTGTCCCATGCCTCTTTTTTTCGGTAGGCCATGGCGAGCTTGAAGAAAATCCGATGGTTGCTCGGGTCGAGCTGAGTCGCCTGCTCGTACTTGGAAATGGCCCCATCGACATCGACGGCTTTTTGTTTGTCGGCGTCGTTGGCCAGGTTGATGGCTTCGATGGCGTTCCTGCTGCAACCGAGGCTCGCCCACGCCACGACGGACGCGACGACGAGACCGAACAGAGGACGGAGCTTCATGGACGTTTCACCCTTCCCGAGGTTCGCGGCGCCATCTGGCACCTATGATCACTTTTGAGGACACGGGGGCGCTCGAAGGAACGCGAGACTAGCGGAAATTCACCGAAAACGGGCGGCCTTCAGAGCGTTTCAGCCGCCACAGTCTAAGCGGATGCCCCCTGTGAAGTCCAGGCCGAAAGATGGCCCTTTTCGCCGCGATACGACGAGGTTTTTCCGCGACACACTCGGGCCCCTCGGGACGATCCCCAGACGAACCGCCAAGGCGCCAAGGCCGCCAGAATTGGGTTGTTGGGCTCGGCGCGGGTGGCAACGCTGTCAGCGCAGAGCACTCAGATCGTCGGCATCACGCACGCTCGACGTTGGGGTAGTCCTACCGAGGCGGGCTCGAACTTGCACCAGCGAACCCAGCCATCTACCCAAAACGTTGGCGCTCTTGGCGTCTTGGCGGTTCAAAAATGATTGCCCCGCGCCGATATTCCGCTTGCAAAACGTGGGAGGGTCAATCCCCGGGCGAGAACATGATTGGGTACACCACCGTGACGATGCCGCCTTCGGGCTGCGGGAACGACAGACCGTAGTAGGCGCGGATGGTGCACTGCACGACCGACGCGTCCGGCATGTCCGACCCGCCGTTGCTGACGTTGGAGACCGCGCCGTCGCGACCGATGACGAAACGGACCGAAACGCGCCCCTGCAAGTTGGGGTTGTTGCGCAGGCCGTTTTCGTAGCAGAGACGGAAACGACCGTAGTTCTGGCGAACGATGCGCTGGATGACCTCGGGCGGGAGCCGTCCGTTGACGGTCGTCGCGCCCATGCGCACTTGCGGTGCGCGGGTGGAGTGCGAGCCACCTAGCCGACCGTGACCGTTGCCGAAGCCCTGACCGGTGCCGGTGCCGGCGCCGTGTCCGAGCGTTCCGATGTTGCCGAGGCCGATGCCTTCGCCGCGACCGCCGCCGCCTTCACCGACGCCGGAGAGGCCGAGACCGCCAGCGCCGAACGCGTCGCCGATGGCGTCGCCCCACATGTTGCCGCGGGCGGAGAGCGGGTCGTTGCCGCTCGACTCTTCACGTCCCCACGGTGCCGTCGGAGCGTTCGGGTCACCGCCCGCGCCGACGTTGATGAGGCCGATCATGCCGAACTCCTGCGCTTCCTTGAGCGCAGCCTGGCGAGCGATATGGGGATCCGGGTTGTCCTGCGGACCCTGGACGCCGTAGCGCTTGTTGACGGCGTTGGTGTTGGGGTTACCCATGGAACCCTCTTCGCCCTTCGCGCGCGTACCGGTACCACCTTCCTTCTGGTCGGCGTTGTTGTCGGCGACCTCTTCGGTCTTCTTCTCTTCCTGCTCGCGCTCGGCGGCGGCGTTCAGCATCTTCTGCATCAGCAGGAGCTGATCGCGGTCGATCGCTTCGGAGTCGTCGCCGTTCATCTTCGGCATGAAGAACGCCATCGAGGCGACGATGCCGATGTGGAGGAGGAACGAGAGGCCGATGAAGAGGTACGCGGCCGGCTCGAAGCTCGAAAACGCACCGACGGGCGGCGCCTTGCCGGCGTTGACCGCGCTGACCTCGAAGCAGAGTCCGGAGTTTTCGAGCTCCATACGCGCCTTCGCGTTGGTCGGCAGATCGAACTCGTGCGCGCCGCTCATCTCCGACGAGGGACGTGCGCGACCAGCCTGGATGAGGTCGTGGAACGTGAACGTTCCCTGCCCCGGGATCTCGACGGTGCCGCTCGAGCGCGGCAGCATGACGAGGGCGACGCTGACGCCGCGTGCGACGACGACCGGCGCGCGCGTGGTGCCGAGCACCTCGCTCGGGACGAAGTAGTCGCAGCCAACCTGCTCCTCACCGACGTAGAAGCTACGCGGCGGGCTCTCGTGCGAGACGTGCAGCGTGTTCTGGTCCCACTTGACGAGGACCTCGACCGCCGCCGCATGACCCTCGACCTCGTCGGGGTGAACGTCGGGGCCGCTCTTGACCATCGAGTACGTGAACGGCTGGCTCGGATCGAAGTCCGAGCCGCCCGGCGAGTTGACGCCGTAGCCGCCGTACCCCTGCTCGGCCGCCGAAGCGACGAACGG
>JBBSDY010000022.1:0-14529 GCA_038240245.1 Polyangiales bacterium | reverse complement strand
GCGACCGCGGCCTTGGCCTTGGTGCTCGGCTCGGTCAGGCGGTCGGCCGCGCCGCGCACGGTGGCATGCACCGTCAGGCAGATCGCGCCCAGCGAAACGACCCCCGCGGCCACCCCGAGGACGATGGCTGTTCGCAGCCGCGCGGGCTCGAGGTTCACTGGACCACCTCGGGCGCGAGCTGGGTCAGCGTGTATTTGAGCCCCAGATCGGTATCTTCGTCGCACACCTTAAGATCGCCCAGGTACATCTGGGGCGTCGAGACGGGGATGGCGTTGTCGGCGGCGAAGTGCAGCTCGTGGTTGAGCCTGAGCTTGGTGGCCGGCGTGTCGATGCAAGTGAGAAGGGGGGCTCCCCACTTTTTGCCGATGAGCGCCCGCAGCGGAGCATCGCCGCTCTTGGCGGCCTTTACGAGATTGTCTTGCTCATCGTAGGCCCATTCGAGAACCTCGCGGGCCTGATCACCGCCGCAGATCACCGCCTTGGACACCGTGCACGCGCCGGGATGGATGGGGCTCGAGAGCATCCAGTTGCAGTCGCTGTCGAGCGGGAAGAGCGCCATCTGGATGTCGAGTCGATCGAACACACCTTCGGCGATCATGCGCTGGTGGAAGGCGCGGCACGTCGGGCACAGGGGATCCTCGAAGAGGATGGCCGGTCGAATGGAGCTCGCCGTCTTGAGCTTGAGAAGCGCGTTGTGCGTCTCGACGGTCTTCTCGAGCTTGCCGCAGCTCTTCAGGTAGCTTCTCTGATCGGGGACGGCCGACGCATAGACGAGCGACGGCAAAAGGGTACATGCCCCAAGGCCGAGGAGCCAGAGCAGCGGCGGTCCCCATTTTCCGGTGGAGGGCTGGCCCTTGCCGTCGCGCAGGGCGCGCCACGCGAAGAACGCTGCCGCCGCGAGAAGCGTCGACGACAGGTAGATGCCGACGCACGTCTTGCAGAGCGATCCGAGCTTGGTGATCGAGATGAAGAACATCAAGAGCGAGACGACGAGGGGCGTCACACCGATGGCCGCGAAGAAGAGCAGCGCGCTCTTCGAGGCTCGTTGGCCGGCGAGCAAAAGGTAGAGCGAGAAACCGACGAAGAACGAGAATGCGCCCAGGGCGAAGAGCGAGATGGGAATGCCGCCCCAGTAGGTCCCGCGAAAGAGCGCCGAGTAGGCGCTGTACATCGCCGCCCTGCAAGGGTTCTCCTCGTCGGCGCCCGCGGCGAGCCCAGGAATCAAGCTGCAATGAACGTCGTGCAGGTGACGGTCGAGGTGCTGCGCGTAGTCCACGCTCGAATACGCGGCGAAAGTCAGTCCCAGTGCCGACGCCACGAGCCCCATGGCAGCAAAGCGTCTGTGGGTCATGGGACGGGTCCGTCCGTTTCGGGCTCGGGCGCCAGGAGATCGGAATAGATTCCGGGATCGGACCCTTCGATGACCATCGCGTTCACCGTCCTCACGTAAAAGCCGATCGGACCGGCGCCGCCGATGATTCCGTAGACGTAGCCTCGCTCGTAAAGACCGACCATCGCCGCGACCAGGAGGGCTGCCCCCACGCCGAGCCCCCGGTAGCCGGGACTCACGCCCGTCGGTCCGAAATGCGCCTTGGCAGTCGATTCAATGACCGCAAATCCAATGACCTTGCTCTCGTGGGTGGCGAGGTAGCAGCCGACCGGAGAGCGCGCGAACCCCACGTCGGCTTCGTCGGCCCAGCCTTGCGAAAAGTGCCGCAAGACGAACCGTCGGGTTGCGGATTTCTCGTAGGCGCGCGCCGGGCGCACCGTGATACCCCGCGCCCGCAGCGGCGCCAGGTACGCGTCGAGCGGCGGCAGTCGGAGCAGTGGGACGAGCAGATCGCTCACGTCCGCGTATCTAGTACCGATCGACCGAAAAGCGAAACTTGCGACAAGCGGCGGCCTCCTTCGCACCCGGGCCCGCGCCGGCCATGCTAGGTACCGGGTGTGAGGCAATCCCTCAACGAGGGGATCACAAGTATGCGTATCCACCAAGATAAGATCGACGTTGCCACGCCGGGCCCTGGGGCCATCGATGTGACCGAGCGGGTGCGTGCGCTGGTTCGCGCGAGCGGCGTGACGACCGGAATGTGCACCGTGTTCGTGCAGCACACGTCGGCTGGTTTGATGATCCAGGAGAACGCCGATCCCGCCGTGCTCCGCGATCTGGACCGGTGGCTCGCCAGGCTCGCTCCCGAATCGGGCGACTGGGAGCACGACGACGAGGGACCCGACGACATGCCCGCCCACGCGCGGTCGGTCCTCACGCGCACGTCGGAAAACATCCCGATCCACGATGGCGATCTCGCGCTCGGTGTCTGGCAAGCGATCTACCTTTGGGAGTACCGCAGGCGACCCCATCGGCGTAGCCTCGTCGTCCATGTCGTGGGTCTCGGCTCACAAGATCACGGGAACCGCTGACATGCTCGCGGCGCAGCGCCCGGCCAGGGCGGCGCTTTTCGCGGTTGCCATCGTCCTTGCCTCGGCGAGCGCAGGCGCTTATTGCCGCACAACCGTTTGTAAAGATTGCCCCGTCGACCAGAACGAATGCCCCACCGGTCTGGTCATCCAGTGGCCGCGCCGGTGCCTGTCGTACGATTTGCAATACGAGGCATCGAAGCAGGTGAGCCTGGCCGCGGCACAAAAAGCCGTGGGCGCTGCCTTTGGCGCATGGCAGAGCGCGACGTGCCCGGGCAGCGGATCTCCGCCGGGCATTCACGTGCTCGACAGCTTCGGACCTGTCGCCTGTCAGCGCACCGAGTATAACCAGACGGATGGCAACGCGAACATCATCATGTTCCGCGACGACACCTGGCCCTATGACGAGGCCACCAATGCGATCGCGCTGACGACGGTCACCTTCAACTTCAAGAACGGCGACATTTACGACGTCGACACCGAGATTAACGGTACCAGGCCCCTCTCCACGTCCGACGTGCCCGCCGCAGGCACGTTCGACCTGCAGTCCATCCTCGCCCACGAGACGGGGCACTTTCTTGGGCTCGCTCACTCGCTCGACTCCGCGGCCACGATGCGCAGCTCGTACAGCGAGGGCGACGTGTCGTTCCGCGATCTGGCGGCCGACGACATAGCCGGTATCTGCGCCATTTACCCTCCGGAACAGAGCGCCAGCGTCTGCGATTTCACTCCTCGCGGAGGCTTCACCCCCGAGTGCGGCATCTATCCCACCAGCGGCGGCATGTGCGAGATCACCCCGGGTGCGCTGGCGGGCTCCACGCCATCCGGCTTTCCGGCCATGGCCATCGCGGCAGCCGTCTCGCTCGTGTGGCAACGCCGGGCACGCCGCCGAAAGCTGCTCGAGAGGGCATTCGGGTGAGGCTGGTCGTCGCCGCCGCGGCGTTGATCGCGTGCAAGGCGTCGGGGTCCGCCGCCAGTGACGGTGGTGCGGCGCTGCAATCCACGCCGGCCGCGGCCAGTGCGGTCGAAGCTCCGCCGTCGAGCGAAACACCGCCGGCGCCTCCGGTCGCGGCGCACCCCACGGCGACAGGATCGCCGGGCGCGACGCCAACGCCGGCCCAGCCTCTGTCGTCTTCACTCTCCGAGCTTGGCCGCGCCCCCCTTCCCCAGATCGAAGGCGAGGCTGCGATCGCGGTGTTCGTCGAGCGTGTCTCCGGCGGCCTGATGCCCAATATCGACCGTGCCACCAGTCGACTGCGCGCCGGAATGCGCGCTTGCTACCTTCGCTCGGTCGAAGACGACCCGCCCGACGCCTCACGCCTTTCGCTGCGCATCGTGGTCTCGACCAACGGGAGCGTGAAATCCGTGCGATCGGAAAACGTGTCGGAGATCGGCGAATCCGCCGTAGATTGCATGATCCGTCGCGCCCAGAACGCCACGTTTCCGCCTCCCGTGGCAGACCCGGCCGAGATCGTCCTCAGCATCGCTTTTCTGCCGCCAAGTCTGCGCTAGAGCTATGGCTGCGAAATCAGTCGAAGCTCGACGCGGGCCTTGCCTTCCTGAACGATGCCGAGCTCTTCGGCCGCACGTCGGGAGAGATCGATCACCCGATTAGGGTCCCCATACGGCCCACGGTCGTTGATACGGACGACCACCCGACGCCCATCATCGCGGCGGACCTCGACCATGGAGCCGAAGGGCAGGGTGCGGTGAGCCGCGGTGAGCAAAGCGGGGTCGTAGCGGTCGCCGTTGGCGGTCTTCCGACCCGCAAATCGCCGCGCATAATAGGTGGCGAAGCCACTCGCAGGGGCAAGGGGGTCGGGAGCCTGCGCACCCAAGCCGGGGTCGACGGGACCTGGATCGATTGGACGTGAGTCGGGCCGCTCGGGCGCTGGAACATGCCCGGCGCAGCTCGAGGCCACGAGCACCCCGACCGCGAAGGCTCTTTTTATGTCCGGCTGAAAGCCCACGCGACCAACAAAGCTTTAAGCCAGGTCTACCGCCCGGATGCAAGGTGGGACTAAGCTCTCGTCTGTTACTTGCACGATGCGCCCCCAACCAATCCAGGCTGCTTGGTTTTTCGCCGTGCTGGCATTCTCTTGCGCGAAGGCCGCCCATGACACGCCCACCACCGCTCCCGGCGTCGTCGAGGCCGGCGCACGCGCGGGCGATACCGTTGTGATCGAGAACACCAGCGCTGCGTTCGTCGAAGGCAAGATCGTCTCCGTTGTTCGCGATCACGCGCAGATCCAACTCGTACCGAGCGGCGAGCTCGCCGACCAGTTGATCGCCGACGTCTACGTTCCCTCGACGAGCGACGCGCCGCCCGTCACCCCCGCGACCAGCAGAGGCGCGGGCGACGCCACACTCCAACGATCCCCCGTCCCCCTGCACGAGGGGAGCTTTGCCGTTTGCCAGATGTCCGATGCTCGCTGGCGTGGATGTCGAATCGAAGCCGTCGCCGCCCGGGTGCGCGTCGTCGACGACGAAGCGACATCCGCGCAGCTCGCCTGGCACGACATCCTGGCGCCAACTCCGGTCACCGAGCTCAACGTTCGCCAGCGCTTCGATCGCAATGCCAAGCGCAGACTCTTTCGCGACGGCGCCAGGAGCGCGGGACGTCCGAGAGCACCCAGCAACTGGCGCCCCGCGATCAACGAGCGGATCATCGCCACGCGCGACGGCGTCTGGGTAGGTGCGCAGGTCAAGGACATCAAGAAGGGCTACGTCCGGGTGCAATGGGACGGTGACCGACGGGTCGGCGACGCATCCTCCGCGGACGTCGCGCCGCAGCCGCCCATCGAGTTTGCCCCCATGGCGGGCACCTTCGTTCTGGTCCGCCCGGCCGCGGGCGGCCGCGCCTGGTCGGTGATGCGCGTCGAGTCCGCGGGCACCGTGAACCTCGTCCTCTCGGACGAGCTGGGCGATCGCCACGAGATGACGACTCGCGATGTGCTGCCCCTCGAACGAACCGGCAGCTAGCCAATCACGTTACTGCTAACGCGCCGCGATCGGCGCCAGTCGCATCACGACGAGCGCGTCGGCCTTGCCGGCCCCGAGGCGCAGCTCGCCCCGCAATGCACGAGCGCGACCCGCCGCGCAGACGTGCGCATCCACGATCAGACGACCACGGGAAAGCGAGGACTCCTCGCCGCTCTGGCTATCGACGAGGCGCATGTCGAGCCCCGAACCTCCGACGTCGAGCGCCGCCACAACATCGCCACACCGACCGTCGGGCACCAACAAGTCGAAGGTCTTGATCGACGTCGGGTCGAGCGCGAGGGTCTTCGCGTCGCTGGCCACGCCGGTCGTCACCGGATCGCTCCGGGCATCGAGCGCCGCCAGAACGCGGCCCGCGGCAAGGGGATGCGCCACGAGCCCGGCGATTGCGGCTCGCTCGCGGAGCAGCTCGATGGCGAATGGTCCCGGGCGACTCAACGCTTCGACGTCGATCCTGCCTCGTCCGGCCTTGCCGCACGCAAACAGCGTCGGACCGTCGCCGGAGAGGGCCGTCGCCACGAGGCTGCCCGAAGCGTCCCACACGTCGGCGACGAGACCGGCGAGAGGGCGACCGCCAATCACGTCGATGCGCGCGCACCCTTCGGGCAGGCTCAGAGCAAAGCTGAGACGCCGCCCGACGTCGGCGGTACCCGTTCCGACTGACGTCGGATCCGTGTAGCCGAGAGCCTTGAGCGGCTTGGCGCGCTGGGCTCGCTCGATGGAGAGATCGCTCGTCGGTGCGATGCGGTGTACGTAGACCGGACCCGCGATCTCGCGCTCGGCTCCAGCAGCGCCACGCGCCAGGACGATCGCACAAAGTCCCTGCCCGGCGTGCGGACGAAGCTCGATGGATAGCAACGTCTGCACCGGCGAGCAGATGATCGCATTGCGATCGTGGCCGACCGACGGCGCCCGAACCAGAACGCGGTCATCACTATCCATGACCGTCACGTCGAGCTGGGCGAACTCTTCGCCAGGTACCACGTAGACATCGAGGCACCGGCCACCGTCGAGAGAAGCCGAGATGCGGGTGGCGGCCCTGGCGTCTGCCTGCACGGCCACGCGGCGGACCTCTTCCCACCGGGCGCCGATGAGCTTGCGATGGTCACTCACCTTTTCGTCGAGCCCGGGCCATGCCTCGATCCGCCCGAGCTCTTCGCCGGGCCTGCCGCGCGCGCCGAGCGCCTTTCCCACCTGGGCCGCCGCGTTGGGCGGCAAGGCATGAACACCGATCGCAACGACGCCGCGGCCGGCGGCTACCCGCGCCACGAAATAGGCCCGCGCCGGATGCGGCGGACAGACGACGACCGCAGGTTGGGGATCGGTGGCCTCGTCGGCCGCGAGCGTGGTCCCGTCATCGCCGTAGGCATAGAGATCGAGGTCCTCGATTCCCTGGGAGCCGCGGGCATAAGCCAGAACACACTGATCGACCGGAACGGCTACGAAACCTCCCACCCGATCGCCATCGCCCGCGATGTCGGCGACCGCGACTTGCAAGGGACCCGCACCGAGCGACACCGCAACCTCTGCGTCGTGGGCCAGCCAGCGGGGCCCATCGAGATGGGCTTGAATCACCGTCAGACTTTTGGGCGCGGAAGGATCGTTGGCCGCGGCCGGCCCCGCCCGTCGGCAGGCGGCGAGGGCGAGCAACATGGCCAGCCACAGTGCCCTCTTCCGAGTCATCGGCCCTCGTCGAACGGGCGCGAGCCCGTCTGCCAGACGTCGAGCACCCATGCCACGGCGCTTCCGCGCACCTCGATTTCGAAGGCGGCTTTTTCGGCGCCGTTGGAGCAAAAGGCGACGGCCGCTCCCTCCGCGAGACCCGAGGTCGCGTCGTAGGTGATGCGCGTATCGACCTTGACGCTCACGGTGACCGAGCGAGGCTCGCCTCGCATGGTGGCCACCGTACCCAGGTAACAACCACCGGGCTCGATGGGAATGGGAAGCATCGTGAGACCTGCGACCCCGAGACGTTGCTCGATGGGCTCGGCATCGACGCCCGACAATCTGCGTCGAAAAAGCGCGGCAGCGACGCCGGCACGCGCGCGAGCGCCCCACATCGTGGGCGCTCCTCGGGGCAACGCAAAAACAGCGTCCATGAGCGTCACCTTCACGGGTCCCGGTGCGCCCGCGAACACGAGATCGGCCGCGGTCGTGGCCCCCACACAAAGATCGAGTCGCACGTCGGGAGCGTCGCTCCGATCGCGCGCTAGCAGGCGCTCGCTCGACGAATCGCGCATCTCGGCGTCCACATCCACTGGATGTTTGCCCAGCAGATCGGCGAACATCTCTACCCGGTGGCACCCCTCATCGAGGCTGATCGACTCGTGGCCCGTGCCGTCGCTTTCGGCAATGAGCGACTGAAAGTGAACCACGGTCGCCGCGAGGTTGCGATCGCGCAGCTCGGCGCGATGTGCCCGTACGACCATCGGCTCGAGCGGGCTTCGCGGCCCGGGATCGGCGAGCGCGGCCACGGGACCGCTGGCACGTTCGGGCAGGGCATCGGAAATGGTGGACGCTGGGCCCTGTCCGACCGCGACCACAATGTCCACGGCCGATCGCGCCACCCGCAGCTCGATGGACAGCCGGGCCAGCGCCTCGCGCGCGGGGCCGCACTCCGATAGCCAGACCGAGCCGACCACGCTCCTTTCGAACCGTCCCCCCACCGCATGGTGCTTGGGTGAAAGAACGGGATCGATCCGGACGACGAAGTCGGTCGAGCGCCCCGCCAGAAATGCGATGGTGGTACAGCTCGGACTCTTCGGGTCGAGCGCCGCGTCGGGCAGTCGCACCG
This sequence comes from Polyangiales bacterium, assembly GCA_038240245.1. Classification (GTDB taxonomy): domain Bacteria; phylum Myxococcota_A; class Polyangia; order Polyangiales; family Polyangiaceae; genus DASWDH01. Next base: position 6,317 of record JBBSDY010000022.1, on the reverse strand, counting down.
CGCGCGACCGGCCGTGCTCGAGGAACATCGGGTCGAGAAGCGTCGTCTGCCTGCCGCCGTCCGACCATTTGTTTGCGAGCTCGGCAGCGTCAGACACCAGATCCGCGCCTGCGCGATCAGCGAGGAGCAGGATCGCGCAGGCCAACGGCACGACCAACGGATGAAAGCACGCGGCGCGAATCAGCACGCGCCGCGCTACCGACATCAGGTGCTCCGCATCGATTCGATCAGGATCTGGGCCACCTCGGGTCGGCTGAACTCGGGCGGCGGGAGCTGTCCGGCGCGCAAGAGATCACGAACCTTGGTTCCGGAAAGCGAGACCTGCGTGCTGGCGTCGCCGGGAGCCGTCTTGGCGGTGCCCATTGTGCCAACCGCCGTCGAGTAGAACGCGTTCTCGTAGTTGAGCGGGGTAATGCCGAGCTCACTGGGAGAGAACTGGGTGAAAATCTTCTGCGCGTCGTAGGTTCCGTAGTAGTTGCCGACGCCGGCGTGATCGCGTCCTACGATGAAGTGCGAGCAGCCGTAGTTCTTGCGAGCCATGGCGTGGAAGATGGCTTCGCGCGGACCGCCGTAACGCATCGCCGCCGGGTACACCGACAGTACCGCCCGATCCTTCGGGTAGTAGCTCTCGAGCAGGACCTCGTAGCACTTCATCCGCACTGGAGCGGGGATGTCGTCGCTCTTGGTTGCGCCAACAAGGGGGTGAATCATGAGCCCGTCGCAGATCTCGAGGGCGCACTTGGTGATGTACTCGTGGGCGCGGTGAATGGGGTTCCGCGTCTGAAAGCCGACCACCGTGGACCAGCCGCGGCTTTGAAAAAGCTCGCGCGTCTGGGCCGGATCGCGATGGTACGCGGGAAACTCGGGTGCGAAGGGTCGCTCCAGAACTCGAATCTCGCCGCCGATGTACACCTCGCCCGAGCTCTTGAGATAGGCGACTCCCGGATGCTTGTCCTCGGTCGTCCGATAGACCTCGCGCGCCTCGAGCTCCTTGTCGGGCACGAACTTGTCGCTCACCTCGAGCACGGCAACGTTGCGGCCGTCGGGCATACGCAGGGTGACGTCGGTACCGACCCGGATCGATTCGGCTTGCGCCTGGGACACGGCGAGCGTGATGGGCACCGACCAAACCAGCCCGTTCTCGAGCCTCATCTCGCGCACCACGCGCAGGTAATCCTTCGACGTCATGAAGCCCTTGAGCGGTGAGAAGGCTCCGACCGCGATGTTCTCCACGTCGGCGGCGGCGCGCTCATCGAGCGTGATGGCCACGAGCGCTTTGGCCTTCTCGGCCAGCCGCTCTTTCTCGGCGCCGCGCACCCAGCGGTCGACGAGCTCGCCACCGTGGGGGACGATGAGCTTCTTGGCAGGGCCGGGAGCGCCTTCTGCTGCGCTCGCGGTTCGCTGAACGAAACCGAGCTCCTCGATCTTGGCGATGATCTTTCCCAGGCTCTGCTCCTTGGTCTCTTTGTCGGTCTCGACGACGACGTCGGCCTGGGTAGGCGCTTCGTAAGGATCGTCCACACCGGTGAAGTTCTTGATCTCGCCGGCGAGCGCCTTCTTGTAGAGGCCCTTGGCGTCGCGCGCCGCGAGGGCGTCGATGGGACATGAGCAGTACACTTCGCAGAATCGCCCGCCGGCGGCGCGGCGCTGCTCTTCGCGGATCTCGCTGTAGGGGCTGATGGCCGCGGTGATCGCGCACGCGCCCGACCTGGCGATGAGCTTGGCGACGAAACCGATGCGGCGGATGTTGGTGTCGCGATCTTCCTTGGAGAAGCCGAGTCCCTTGGACAAGTGCATACGCACCTCGTCACCATCGAGCGTCTCGACGTGAAAGCCGCGCCGCGCGATCTCGCCCGCGAGCATCGCGGCAAGAGTCGATTTTCCCGATCCCGACAAGCCAGTGAACCAAACTACGAAGCCATTCTGCGACATTGCTCTACAGTCCTTTCCATCCCAAACCGTTACGATTTCGTTTGATTGCACGAGATGCTGCCCGTGCATTCTGTCATTCAGTCCCCACGAACTGCATGCTTCTCTCGACGAACTTCTTGCTGCTGGGGTCCCACTCGAAAAGCTTGTGATCGTCCACCACACCCTGTCGGATACTGGTGACCAGGTAAAAAAGACCATCGTACGAAGGCTTGTCGCCGCCCATGGTGGCAGCGGCGGCGTCGGTCTCGCTGAAGTACGCGCCCACGTCGAGGTGCGAATGGTAGAGCACCCGCAGCGGGCGCCCGTTGGTCTTGCCGGCGGCGACCGCCTTTTCGAACTTGAGCGGATCGATGAGAAAGTATGTGCGCCCCGTGCGAGGGTACGTCTCGGGATCCATCTCGTGGTAGCGATTGGCGAGGTTCGCGAGGGGGACCGATTCATCGCAAAAGAGCGCGTCGGCCAAAGGCCCGCTGAGGTAGCCGCACGCCTCTTCGTCCTTGGCGTAGCTTGCGCGCGCGTGGTCGGCCACGCGATCGAGGATGGCCTTGGCGATGCGCACGGGCTCGGGGCTCACCACGTGTATCTCTTTTCCCATTTGGTGGGAGCAAAGTAGCGATCGCCGCGATCGCAGATCACGGTGACCACGCAGCCACCGCCCTGCTCACGGTGCAGCTTTTCGGCAATCTTGACCGCCGCAAACACGTTGGCGCCCGAAGAATGTCCGACGTGCAGCCCTTCCTCGCGAGCCAATTGATCGGACATGTTCCAGCCGTCCTCGGTGTTGATCCACATCGTTTCGTCGGGAACCGTCTCGTCGTAGATGGCCGGGACGAGCGAGCTCGGCAGGTGCTTCAAGCCCTCGAGACCGTGCAAGGCATCGGCGGGTTGGACGGCGATGCAGCGGATCGGGCGCGTGTGCTCCTTCAGGCGTCGCGAGGTCCCCATCATGGTGCCCGTGGTGCCGAGCCCGGTCACGAAGTGGGTGATGCGATCGCCCAGCGCGTCCAAGATCTCGCGGCCCGTACCCAGATAGTGTGCATTGGGGTTGCCAGGGTTGGCGTACTGATTGGGAAAAAAGTAGCGCGAGCCCTGCTCGGCCACCATCTTGTGAACGAGCCGGATCGCACCATCCGATCCTTCCATGGGGTCGCTATAGACGATCTTCGCGCCGAATGCCTGCACGATGTCTTTGCGGGCCTTGGTCACGTTGGAAGGCATCACCAGCTCGACGGGGTAGCCGAGCGCGGCGCCAAACAGGGCGTAAGCGACACCGGTGTTTCCGCTGGTGGAGTCGATGAGCGTCTTCTCGGTGGTGAGAAGACCTCCCTCGATGGCGTCGAGCATCATCCTGAGTGCGGGGCGGTCTTTCACCGAGCCGCCGGGGTTGGCGAACTCGAGCTTGGCGTAGACCTCGACACTGGGCGCGGTCCTCGAAACGCGCTCGAGGCGGAGCAGGGGAGTCTGCCCAACCTGCTCAGCTACCGAACGAAGCAGGCGGCTGCGAACGAGGGTTCGTCTCATGGCCGCCCATCACCCAGGTTCATTCCCAGAGCCGCTCGCACCGCCGAGAGCGCGGCTCGAGATCCAGCCACCATCGCGCGGGCCGCCGCGTTCTCGAGAAACTGCGGCGCGAGGGCGCCGTCGATGTCACCGGCAACGACATGACCGATCCCTGCGCGACGGGCGTACGCCTCGGCGATCTCGTGGTCGAGGCCATCGCCGCCGAGAGGGGCCGTCGCTGCTTCGAGCAAGCGCTGACCTCTCTCGCCGATCTCGACGAGAAGAACTTGCCGGGCGTAGCGCAGTGAATCGCTCACGCGTCGCTGCCTCCGGCGATGGCCGGGACGATCGACACGGCGTCGCCCGCCTTGAGCTCGGTCTTGAGGCCCTCCAGGAATCGGATGTCCTCTTCGCCGACGTAGATGTTGACGAAGCGACGAACGCCCTTTTCGTCGAGCAACCGATCGCGGATGCCAGGATGACGCTTTTCGAGATCGACGATGAGATCGGCGATGGTGTTGCCGTCGGCGGTGACTTCGTCTTGTCCGCCGGTCAGCGTGCGGAGCGGGGTGGGAATTCGAACGGTTGTGCTCATCTGGGTTTCTCCTCTAATGGGTCAAGCCGCACAGGCTGGACCGGTATACCGGGTCTCGACGAGATCGGTGATGGTGGGTTCGCTGCCGCAAAGTGGACAGCCGTTGCGTCGCGCAATTGCGACGAGGCGCAGCGCGTCGGCCTTGCCGTCGAACGTCGCGACCTGACCGAAGAGGCGGGGATCGCCGCGAGCAGCAAGGAGCGCCATTTCGGCCGCAATACCCCCGATGACGCCGCATACGGGGCCGACGATGCCGGCCGTGGCGCAGTCGGGCGCGGCGTCCGGCAGATCCTCGAAGAGGCACCGGTAGCACGGCCCGCCGTGGGGGCCGGTGCTGACGGCCGTGCCCATCCACCGGATCGCCGCCGCATGAACGATGGGCACACCACCGAGCCGGCACGCATCGGCCAGGAGAAATCGACTGGCAAAGTTGTCGGTCGCATCGACGACGGCGTGGACGTTGCGAATCAGATCCTTGGCCGTCGAGGGAAGGGCACGGCCGACGAAGACGTCGACGGCTAGGCCGGCACGGCGCTCCTCGAGGGCGCGCCTGGCAACCAGGGGTTTGCTCTGTCCGACGTCAGCGTCGAAAAAGAGCAATTGCCGGTGCAGGTTCTCGATCTCGACGCAGTCCTCGTCGGCGATGAGCAAGCTACCCACGCCGGCCTCGGCCAGGGCGATCGCGCAAGGCGCCCCCACGCCGCCGGTTCCGACGAGCAGGACGCGGCAGTCGCCAGGGAGACGGTCAGGCGAAGTATTCATCGAGGCTGAAGTACCGTTCGCCAGTGTCGGGGAGCAGCGTGAGAACGTTCTTGTCGGGACCGAGCTCGCTAGCAACGTCGAGCGCGACGCGCACCGCGGCGCCGCCGCTGATGCCGACGAGCAACCCTTCGGTTTTGGCCAGGGCCACCTTGGTGTCGTATGCCGCGCGATCGCTCACCACGCGGACCTCGTGCACAACGTCGCGATCGTAGTTCTTGGGAACGAACCCCGCGGCGAGCCCCTGGATCTTGGTGGGGCCACGCTCGCCCTTGCTGATCGATGGCGAAGCCGCGGGCTCGACGGCGATGATGCGGGCTTCGCGGCGCTCGCGCCGGAGCATGGCCCCCACGCCGCTGATCGTGCCTCCCGTGCCCACGCCGGCCACGAACGCGTCGATGGAGCGATCTCGCATCGTGTGCAGGATTTCGCGTGCCGTCGTCTCGCGATGCACCCTCGGATTGTCAGGATTTTCGAACTGCGACGGGCAGAACGCGTGGGGCGTTTTTCCGGCGATCTCGCGAGCCTTGGCCAGGGCGCCCTCCATTTGCAGCTCTCCCGGCGTAAGGACGACCTCGGCTCCGAACGCTTCGAGGAGCAGGCGGCGCTCGAGGCTCATCGTCTCGGGCATCGTGAGGATGCACCGGTAGCCCTTGACCGTGCAGATGAGCGACAGGCCGATGCCGGTGTTGCCGCTGGTGGGCTCGATGATGACGCCGCCCGGCTCGAGCAAGCCGGCACGTTCGGCGGCCTCGACGATCCCGAGGCAGATGCGGTCCTTCACCGAGCCGCCGGGATTCACCAGCTCCGACTTCGCGAAAAGCTTGGCGCGCGGCGTCTCGTTCTCCAGGCGCTGAATCTCGAGAATGGGCGAGTCCCCGACCAGGTCGAGAATGCTGGCGACCACCAGCGGGTGCGCCGGCAACGGGGGAAGCGAGGTCTGTCGTTCGGGCTCGGGCATGCGCGATCTCAGATGACGTAGGCTTGGCGGTCGCGGGTTCGTTTGCGTAGGCCGAGGTCCTCGCCGCGGCGACAAATATCGGCGATGGTCACGTCATCGAAGCACCCTTCGATTCGTCGTGAGAGCTCGCGGAAGATGGCGTCGGTGACGTCTGTCCCGTCAGCCGGATGTTTGGGGGCCGGCGACTCGGTGGTGCCGGTGATCTCGATGGGACCTTCGAGCGCACGAACCACGTCGCCGAGTCTGATCTCCAGGGCGGGCTTGGCAAGGTGGTAGCCGCCGCGCGGCCCGCGCTTGGCCCCCACCAGGCCAGCGCGCTTCAGATCCTGGAAGATCTGCTCGAGAAAGCGCGCGGGGATCGCGGCGCGCTCGGAAATGTCCTTGATCTGCGTGGGCCGGCCGTCGTTGTGGAAGGCAATGTCGAACAAGGCGCGCACGCCATAGCGACCCTTGTTCGAGAGCTTCATCGGAGACCTGATTTAGATTGGCACATCGGTTATGTCAAGAACCCAATCCGCGCCGGGGGCGTCCAAAGTCAACGGATCTATTTCGGCAATCGAAGATTTGTTT
>JBBSDY010000021.1:0-14574 GCA_038240245.1 Polyangiales bacterium | reverse complement strand
GTCTTCGCCGGGACCTTCGGGCGTACCGACGAAAAGTTCACGCCGTCCTGCAAACTCCCGACGAAACCGACATGCCCTTCTGACCGCGATACCCTCAAATATCCAGATCACTATCCCCTCCATCTTCGTGGCGACGCTCACTCGTCGATTGGATGCCGCGGTAGGGCCACAGGTCGGAGCCACAGATGCAGCTCGCCGAGAGCCGAAGGATGGCATCGGTGGGTTCGATGATTTTGGGGGCGTCGAGCTCGTCGAGGCGAACATCACGCGCACCATGCAGAACTGCTGTCATCATCTCTCACGTCCTTGCCTGGTACTGGTCGTCGGTCACCTTCTCGAGCCACTCAACTGGCTTTCCGTCGAGCGGATCTGGTGCTCCTCCTCGAATGCCCGCGCCTTCGACAAAACGAACATGCACCCGGCGCGCCGGATCCACAAGATGGGCTGCGCGCGACGGGCCGTTTAGCTAGGCTTTACAATCCGGATGGGCTCTCGCGCATGAACACCGCTCCTTTTCCACAGCTCCAAGCATTTCTCGCCGTCGCTCGCCACAGCAGCTTCAGTGGCGCCGCGCGCGAGCTCGGCGTCTCCAAGTCCGCCGTGAGCCAAGCCGTGCGGCAGCTCGAGGAGCAGCTGCGCGTGGTGCTCCTCACGCGCACGACGCGGAGCGTGTCGCTCACCGACGCCGGCCGACGGCTCGTGGAGAGCGCGGGACCGGCGATCGGGCAGGTGCTCTCTGCGCTCCACGAGGTCGGCGCAGCCCCCGGCGAGACCGTCGGTCGCCTGCGCCTATCGGTCCCTCGTGCCGCGTATCCCTTCGTGATCGGGCCCGCGTTGCCGAAGTTTCGGCAGCTGCACCCCCGCATCGAGGTGGAGCTCGTCTTCGACGATCGAATGGTGGACATCGTCGGCGGAGGCTTCGACGCGGGGATTCGGCTCGCCGAGTACGTGCAGCGCGACATGGTCGGCGTTCGACTGACCGATGCCTTTCGCTTCGTCGTCGTCGGCGCTCCGAGCTACCTCGACGAGCGTGGAACTCCGCAGCGCCCCGAGGATCTTCTCCAGCACGAGTGCCTGACGTTTCGCTCGGAGACCACGGGCTCCCTGTACGCATGGGAGCTCGAACGGGGCCGTCGGACCTGGCGAGTGCCGGTGCGCGGCGGCGTGGTCGTGAACGACGGCCTCTTTTGCATGGCGCTCGCCGAGCAGGGGCTGGGCCTTGCCTACGTGTTCGAGCCGCTGGTCCAAGAGCAGCTCCGCACCGGGCGGCTGCGGTGCGTGCTCGAGCCGTTCTCTCCTTCCGTTCCCGGTCTGTTTCTGTACTACCCGAGTCGAGCCCGTGGCTCTGTCCCGCTGCGCTCGTTCGTCGAGATGCTTCGAGACCTCACCACGCCGCGGCTGACGCCCATCAAGAGCAAGGCGCGTTCACGTTGAGGCTCGGCGCCGCCGCCAAGGGAGCGGCCGTCAATCGTGGCTTGACGAGGCCTGTGGTGGCGAAGAACTCGCCAGCGAGCTGGCCAATTTTTTGACCGTCCCAACGGCCAGCGGTGAACTTTGGCGCTGGTCGACGCCTGCAACATCCCCCACGCGTGTCACCCTTCGTTCACACCCGCCACCAACGATCAGAGCGAGAGCTTCGAGCCTCTCGCGCCAACTGCGGCGCCGTCGGCACCCAAGCCGCCGTTGCTTCCCGCCAGGACCGTATGATCATCGATGAGCGACGCACCGCCAATCAAAACTGCGCCGAACGAGGGACCACCGGCACCGCCCCCGCCTTTGCCGCTCGTACCGCCGCCGCCGCCCTTGACCCCTTGCGCACTCGAGACCGTCTGCGGTGGGCTGGTGGTTCCGCACGACGGTCCGCCACCCCCGTTGACGGAGCACGTGCAGTCGCCCTGCGCGCACTGCGAGCTGCTCACCGCTCCATCGCTGCCGAGAGCGCCGGGAACACCAGCGCCGCCCGACGCACCGTCCCCGCCCACGCCTGCGGTTAGGGACGAGTAGCTAGCAGAGACGGTTGCACCGCCACTTACGAAAAGAGCGACGGCTGCTCCGCCGCCGCGGCCGGGCCGACCGCCGATGGCTCCCGCACCAGCGCAACCGCACGCGCCCACGGCTGTGGTGACGGGAATCAGGCTCTTGTTGCCGAAGTCGCACGAGTTGCCGCAACCGGCTTGGGCACAAGCGCAATAGCAGTGCAGGGCGCCACAGCCCGTGCACTGTGTGCAATTGTTCATCGTGGTCGGGGCGCCGGCGGCACCGTTGTGTCCTGGTCCTCCATTCACGCCAGAAGGGCCGTCGCTTGGTACATAGCCGTTCGCGGTGAAGGCGCCAGTCGGGGCCGACGCGACGACAACTGCATTGGTGCCGTGCGCCCCATCGCTACAAGCGGTCGCGCAAGTACCGCTTGCCGCTGGCGGCGTGGTGCCTGGGCTTGCGACGCCACCAGCACCGCCACCTCCACTGATCACGACGACGCCGACGAGCGAAAACTTTGCCCCCGCGCCTGTCACGCGGATGCCGTAGACGCTCTCGCCAGGAGCATCGCTGGGTGTCGCTCCAACGGCCTTTGTTGTTACGGTCAGATCCCGCAGCCCAGAGGTGGGTGAGGTGCCAGTTACCTCTACCGCGACCGCTTGCGGTGATTTCAAAAGGGTAAGTTTGCGGGCGTCGCAGTCGCGCTCCCAAGTTGCACCGACGGTCTTGAAGCCGCCCCGAATCTGGACACCGGATTCGCCACTCGTGAAAACGACCTTCTCCGAGTACGTGCCCACATCGAGGTAGACGAAGGCCTTCGACGCAGCGCTTGCTGCCTGAAGACCCTTCGCCACAGTCTTCACCGGGTTGATCTCGGAGCCGTTGCCGCTCTCGTCGTTTCCACTGTTCGCGCTTACGAAGATCCCGTCAGTAGAGCTCGGCTTTTCTGCCTTGTCACAGGGCGGGTCGGGAGCTGCAGCGTCCAAAGCGGTCATACTCACGGCATCGCTATCGCTGGTGCTTGCGGGTGCGTCGCTGTTGGCGGTCGTGTCATTTGGGTTCTTTACCGTCGCGTCCTGTTGACCAGACCCATCGGACGAAGCATCGATGCGCGGCTCGACTTGCGCGTCCAGCTGGCCGGTCGCGACGTCGCCGCCGGAGGCGTCGAAAGCAGCCCCGTTGCACGCAGCCAAACCTGCCGCGGCCGCCCCAGCAACCAACGCGCGTGCGATCTGAGACAAGCCCCCAATGTTGACCGGCTGCATTTGGCATGTCAATGCCCGGAGTTCCTCGCCGTCGCGTTTGGCGCCAGCGAGTTTGCGTGTGGGAACAAGTGAGACATCCGAGGCCAGGCCGGCTACTGGCAGGCACGGTGAGCGATCGGTCGCGTATTGAGCCACTTCCGACGCGCCTTGACCGCCTTCGTTGCGCCCCGGCTGCAGCCATCCTCCCGCAGGGTTCCGTTGCATTCGACGCGACGCCCTTAGTACCCTCCATCCATGCTTTGTCCGCGCTGCAAGCGAACCGTCAACGATGACTGGGCGGTCTGTCCATACGACGGAGACCCCCTGCGCAGTGCGGCTCCGGCGCTCGCCAGCGCCCCGCTGGTCTCCCCACCCCTCGGCCCTTCCCGTCCTGCCGGCACGAAGATGGCAGGAGCCATCCTTGGCGATCGATTCCAGATCAAAGGTTTTGTGAACAAAGCGGCGACCGGACGCGTGTACCTGGGCGAGGACGTCAAGAGCAAGGAAGCGGTGATCGTCAAGCTTCTCTCACCCGACGATGCGAGCTCCGACGTCGCGCGCGCACGATTTCAGCGCGAAGCCGAGCTCATCATGGCGCTCGACCATCCCAACATCATCAAGGTGCTGGCCCACGGCGAGATGAACGGGCGGCCCTACCTGGTCACCGAGGCACTCCGAGGGGAGTCTCTCCATGACTACCTGAAGCGCGAGCACGCGATGCCCACCGACGTGGCCCTCGCCATGATCCGCCATGCCGCCCAGGGTCTCATCGCCGCCCACACCGGGGGAATCATTCATCGTGACGTGAAGCCTGGGAATCTCTTTCTTATGGGGCCCATCGGCAACCCGTATGGTCTCAAGCTCATCGATTTTGGGCTCGCCAAAGGCGCGGCGTCGCGCAGAATCAGCGCCCACGATCTGGTCCTGGGAACCATTGAATACATGGCGCCCGAGCTGATCGTCAGCGATCCCGCCGACGCCCGCACCGATGTGTACGGGCTCGGCGTCGTGATGTTTGTCGTCCTCACGGGGCACCTGCCCTTCGATGCAGAGACCGACTTCGAAATGCTGGCGCACCAGATGTTCTCGCCCGCACCGCCCGCATCGTGGCTCAATGAGCAGATCGACTCTCGCATCGAGCTTGTCATGCTGAGAGCCATGCGAAAGCGTCCAGACAATCGCTACCCGACCATGGAGGCACTCTTGGCGGATCTCGATCGTATCTTGGGCTTCTTGCAGGACCATGACATCGAGGCTACTCCAAGACCGACGGACGATACCTACGAGCCGCTAACTGCACTCGGCCGCGAAGCCGCCAACCTTTTGCGCGAGCGTTTCGTGGCGCGCTGACGAGCGACGTTCGTCTCCCCTCGGTGCTCGCGATACAGCGCGGGCGTCACCCCCACGCTTTTCTTGAAGACGCGGTGGAAGTAGCTGCGCGACTGAAACCCGGTGAGGGTGAGAATGCCCTCGATGCTGAGGCGTGTTCCCACCAACATTTGCTTGGCACGCTCCACGCGCAGGTTCGACAGGTAGCTTTCGAAATTCATGCCGTGCTCGTGCTTGAGGAGCTTCGAGAAATAGTCGGGTGCAAAGCCCGCCACGCGCGCCACTCGTTCGAGCGAGAGGTGCTCGCTCAGATGGTCTTGCATGAACTTGCGGGCGCGCAGCGTGCTCCGCTCGTGGCGAGCCGGGATCGGACTGTCGACGGCGGCCTCCAGCTGAACGACTGCGTTTCGATACAGCGCCAAGAGCTCGCTCGTCGTGCGCACTTCTGATAGGCCGCGGTCGATCGCGGTGTGTAGATCGGTGGCGCTCTTCTTGTCCAGATATCCGGACGCGAGCAGCGGCTCCGTGATGCGCTCGAGCCCAGCACCGAGCTCTCGGCGCGTGGCGTCCATGTGGTACCCCGAGAAGGCGAGCACAGCTTCGACGTAGCGCTCGAACCTGGGCATGAGCAGCTTTGGCCCTTCAGTGAGGCTGCGGCCGAGGTCGGCCCGTAGCTCGCGCAGCTCCTCGGCGGAACCCACTGGACTATGTTCGCCATACATCACGCGCGTACCCGTTGAAAGCGCTCGTTCGGCTGCTCGAATCGCGGCGTGATACCGCGCCGACAAAGTCGACGCGTCCTGGGCTTGCGCAATGCCGACGTGAAGTCTGAAGCCGTGGCGCCGCGCGAGGGCCGACAATCGCGCACAAAGGTCGAGCAACGTCGCGCGCGCCGCGGCTTTGGAGCCCTTGTGGTGAACCAAGAGAACCACCCCCTGCTCACCGACACGGCCGGATAGAGCGTTGTCGAAGCGGCGCGTGAGCTCGACGGACGCGCGCTGAAACGCGTCGCGACGCAATCGCTCGTCGATGGGATCGCGCTCGTCTTCCCGGCCGACCACCAGACCCACGATCACGTGCTCGGGGATCTCGCTGATGCCAAGCCGTGCGAGCTCCATACGACCGTGTTCGGGCCAGCTCAGGTTCGAGCGCTGATCAATCAAACTTCTGACGCTTTGCCAGACGCGCTCGGGGTAGCGAACTTCGTCCAGGCTCTGGCGAAGGCTCTCGGTGTCTCGCAACCGTGCCCCCGGATCGCCTTTGCCCACTGCGAGCTCGGCGAAACACGCGAGCAGCCGTTCGAAGGTACGCAGGCGCGATCCCTCGAGGGTGAGCGTAGAAAGCGTGAGCTCCAGGTACTGGGCAAACAGGCTGTCGCCGATGCGACCCTGCCCTCCGGTGATACCGTGCCAGCGCTCCAGCACTTCGGCGCTCGTCGGCCGCGAGGTGGCAAACGGTCCGACGACGAAGACTCCACGAACCTCGCCGCCATCCACGAGCGGCACGAACATGTCGGAGAACCCTCGATGCTCGCTGCGCACGCTTCGCAGCTCTCGACGCACGCGCGTGAAGTTTCGAGAATTGTAGCTCCAGCGATGAGCGGCGACGCCGCGGTCGTATTCGAACTCCGTGACGTTGAGCATGATATGGATCGGGTACCAAAAGTCCCCCGTTACCCAGAGGGAGATGCCCACGCGCAGCTCGCTGAACGCGCGCGCGACGACGGGCGTCAGGAGCCCGGGCCACGGCGGAAGTACGGGCGGCGCGAGAGCCGCTGGATTGGGCGGAGCCGGTCGACGACGCTTGGCCACCACGCGGTTAACTATACACACAAAGACGGTACAGTTCATACTACGCGCGCAGCGAAAGTGGCATGTTGCAAATTGTCGCTGCGCACTTCCGCCCTTGCGCCGACATTGCCGTGCTGTTCGCGTTGTCGCGTTCAGCGCACGAGGATACCTCCATGCGCTTCGTCTCGGGACTCTGTGCACTTGCCTTGCTCGGCTGCGGCTCTTCGTCGAACGACGACACCGCGGGCGGCGGTGTTGGCGGCGGCAACTCGGACGGCGCTCACGTTGGCGCGAGCGGCAGTACCGTTAGCGGCGGTGCCGGAGCGCCGAGCACGTCGGGCGGGAGCGGTGGAGGCGCGCAGGAGGGTGGTGGCAGCGGCGGGACGGGTCCCGGCGGTAAGAGCGGCGCCAGTGGTGATGCCTTCGGCGGCGGTGCGAGTGGCGCGAGCACTGGCGGCGCATCGGGTGATGGCGGGCGCGCGATCGGTGCACTCGAAAAGTGCGCCGCAGCTCCGAGTCCCGGCTTGCCGCATGGGGCACCGTCGCTGACCGCCGGAACCTGGAAGAACATCAGTCCTGCACAAGTGCCGTGGGACAAATCCAACACGCAGGGCATGGCGGTTGACCCGTGTAACCCGGCGGTCTTGTACCTGTGCGTCGCGTCCAATTCGCAGGGCACGAACCCCGGCGTTTACAAGACCACGGACGCGGGCACCACGTGGAACAAAGTCGGGCACCTGGATACGCCGATTCACGTGCGCGTCGACCCGAAGGACGGCAATCACCTCTATGCCAATGACGGGGTGTGGGGCAGCACGCAAGGGTTCTTCGTTTCGACGGATGGCGGCAACACGTTCGCGACGCCCGCGAGCTTTACGGCGCTTGCGAAGGACAGCGGCATGTTCATCTCGGACACGTACGACGTCGTCGCCGATCCCTCGGATTTCAAGCACATCCTGGTCACCTTCCACAGCGCGTGGGGCTGGACCGACACCAAGTGGAACACCAACGCCGGCGTCCTCGAAAGCAAGGATGGCGGCTCGAGCTGGATCGTGCACGAACCCAAACCGGGCTGGGGCGCGGGCCACGCCATCAACTTTTTGTATCGGCCGGACCTCGGGATCGGCGATGCGAACACCTGGCTACTCGGCGCGCAGGGCGCTGGGTTTTGGCGCACGAGCGATGCCGGAGCGACTTGGACCAAGGTCAGTGACATTGGCATCCAACACGGCGGCGGCACGGTCTACTACACGAGCGACGGCGTGCTGTACGCGTCGGGAGCCAACCAAAACCTGCGCAGCACGGACAACGGCCTCACCTGGGCGGCTATTGGCCCTGGCGGCGGTTACAATGGTATTGGCGGCGACGGAAAGCACCTCTACACGGCCAAGTGCTTCGGTCCCACTCCATTCATCACGTCGGCAGAAAAGGACGGTACCACTTGGACCAGCTACAACGGGCAGAGCTTCGGAAGCGGTTCGTACGAGCTCGGCTACGATTCCGTGAATGGCATCGTCTACTCGGCCAGCTGGGGCGCCGGGATGTGGGCGCTCAAACCATGATGAGCTCGCTTCGGTGAGCGAGCTCCCCGCCCGACTACGTGGGGGCCAGGCTCGTGAGTATGGCTTGACGAGAATATAAACGCACAGCTATATGTCTGTCGTGGAATCATCGTTTGCCATCTTCGCGAGGCCCCCTAGGATGAGAGCATGAAAAAGTCAGGCGCGACCCAAGGTCAGTCGGCATCCGATCTCATCTCGCAAAGAATCGCCGAGCTCGGGGACTGGCGCGGGAAGACCCTCGGCAGAATGCGCAAGCTCATCAAGGCGACCGATCCCGACGTCGTCGAGGAGTGGAAGTGGATGGGAACTCCGGTCTGGTCGCGCGACGGCATGATCTGCACGGGCGAATCCTACAAGGCGGTCGTCAAGTTTACCTTCGCCAAGGGCGCGTCTCTGAAGGACCCGGCCCGTCTCTTCAACTCGAGTCTCGACGGAAACGTACGCCGCGCGATCGACATCCACGAAGGAGAAGTGGTCGACGAGTCCGCGTTCAAGGCGCTCGTTCGCCAGGCGATCGCCCTCAACAATTCCGGCAAGTCGAAACCTACCAAGAAAAGAGCGAAGCCCTAGCGGGTGGCCGTTGCGTTTTTCTCCGCAGCCAGCGGGGAGCACGCCGCTCATCGGAGGGTAGCGAATCCTGGGGCGTTCATATGCCTTGACAGGAATATGAACGCGTGGCTATATACCCGTCGTGGAATCATCGTTTGCCATCGTCGCGGAGCCCAATCGACGCGCCATCTTGAGCCTGCTGCTCTCGTCCGAGCGCTCCGTTGGGGAGATCGAGCGCAAGCTTCGACTGTCGCAGCCGTCCGTCTCCAAGCACCTGCGCGTGCTGCGCGAGGCTGGATTCGTGGAATCGCGAATCGAAGCGCAGCGGCGCCTCTATCGACTCCGACCCGAGCCGCTCATGGAGCTCGACGCGTGGCTCGTTCCGTTCCGGCGCTTCTGGTCGAGGCACGTCGATGCCCTCGAGCAACACTTGGACAAGATGGAGAAGGTGCCCTCTGTGAAAGGAAAGAAAAGACATGAGTAGCCGTCAGCAATACGCGCCGGGCGCCGCTTCTGGCGCCGAGGTTCGAAAAGATGGAGAGAAGTGGACGCTCGTTCTCGTACGTGACCTGCGCCACCCTCCGGCAATGGTTTGGAACGCGCTCACCGATCCCGAGCATCTACGCGAATGGGCTCCGTTCGACTCGGACAAGAACCTCGGCGCCGTTGGCACCGCAATGCTCTCGACGGTGGGAGCGCCGAAGCCTCTGGTATCGAAGACCCGGGTGGCGCGGGCCGACCCGCCCAAGGTGCTCGAATTCAACTGGGGGGAACAGGACATCCGCTGGGAGCTCGAGCCAGTGGGAGACGCCGGCACTCGGCTCACGCTCTGGCACAACATCGACCGTCGATTCATCTCGATGGGAGCTGCGGGCTGGCACATCTGCTTCGATGTGCTGGATCGTCTTCTCACGGGTCAGCCGATTGGACGCATCGTCGGCCCCGAGACCACGAAGTTCGACGGCTGGCAGCGATTGAACGCCGAGTACGCCAAGCAGTTCGGCGTGGAGACCCCCGGTTGGTCGGGCGAAGGGACATGAGCATGCGCCGCTCCAAAGGACTGCTGATCGGTTTCTGGATCGTGACTGCGCTCTTCTGCCTGCAGATGAGCTTCACTGCGTACGCCGAGCTGCGCTTGCCGCAAGTGGCAGAGGCCTTCACCCACCTGGGCTTTCCCGCGTACTTCCGGGTGGAGGTCTCGTGGGCCAAGCTCGTCGGCGTAGCGCTGCTGCTAGCGCCGGTGCCGGCGCGCCTCAAGGAGTGGGCCTATGCCGGCTTCGCCATCGACATCGGCTCTGCGATCATCGCCCACGTCGCGGTGGGCGATGGCGTGCAAGCGTGGGGCTGGGCGGCGGCCACCGGCGTGCTCTGGGCGCTCTCGTACTTCTTCTGGCGCCGCCTGCAGGCCACACCGGCGAGCGCCTGACCGCACGGCGAGGGCGGCAAACCTATGCCGTCTTCACCCGCTCGTAGTGCAGCCCCACGACACCGCTTGGATAGGGCGTGGCTAGGGCAGCGAACCTACCGGTATCTGAATCACCCCACGGCGGACCGCTTCGTCCGCGGTCATTGCGATGGTGCCCGCGCGACCGTAGATGAAGTGACTCGTCGAGCCACCCACCCCCTCTGCCAGACGGTAGCCTTCGGCAAGCTCACCCTCGACCGCGACCCCGCCCTCGATCGGCATCATGTGCCATACACCGTGCGCGTCTCGGTAAATGGTAATCTTGGACATGCTCCCCCCAGCCAGTAGGATATACGAGTCCCGCGCAATATCACTAGCGAGTTTGATGTCTCACCGGCGTCGGCGCCAGCTTCGGGCGGCCCCGCCCTGCACACCGTCGCGCTAATTCTTGCAGGGCGGCGGCAGCTCGACGTTGCACGGACCGGGCGGAACCCCCTTGATTCCGGGATCACCGATTCCGACTTTTGAGGCCAGGATCACGTTGTATTTGGATTGGGCCCGACTGTGAGCCGCCCGACACCCCGTCTAGCTCTTCGTCCGTCAGGTCGGCACTCTTCGGTTCGTTGTTCATGGGATCCTCCGTGGCTCGCAAGAGGTACCACGGCCCCGCGATCACGTCTGCTCACTGGCGGCGCCGCTTCTCCGACGGGAGGAGATGGTGATGCACAGCCCGGCGATGGCGGCGATGAGCATCGCCGCATTGGTCGCCACGAACACGATGTTGCCGAGAAGCGCGCTGTAGATCACGAATCCAATCGACGCAGCGATCTGTCCGACGAATAGCCACGTCGAGACGCCCTTGCTGGTCCGGTCGCGCCACTGCTTGATGACCTGTGTCCCGATGGTCAGGAGCAATACGACCGAGCTCAGCCAGCCAACGACGTCGATCAAAAGGTGACTCCCGCTGGGGGTGAAGCCCAGATCATCTGCGACGATTGTAGCCTGCGTGGCGCTTGCGATGCGTCACGAGTCGCTCGCGACTCCGACCATCGTCGGATGAAGAGGGCCACCGGTCCAAGGACGTACCGCGAGACGCTTGCCTCGGTCGCCCCTGGTGGACAAAGAACCTCCATGCCCCTCGACAAACGACAACACCTTCTAGAAGTGCTGAAAGACTTCGACACGGCCATTCTTTCGACGCGCACCGATGTCGGCCACCTTCGCGGTCGGCCCATGACCATGGCGGCCATCGAAAACGACGGAATCGTCTACTTCTGCGCCAGCGCAATGAGCGATTGTGTCAAAGAGCTGGAAGTGGACCCGCACGCCGGTATTTCCGTGCAGTCCAAGACCAAGTTCGCCTCGCTCTCCGGACGCGCCAGGGTCAACCGAGACCGCGCCCTGGTCGATCGCCTCTGGAAAGACACGTGGAAGGTGTGGTTTCCCGCTGGAAAGGACGATGCGGATCTGTGTCTCATCGAGTTCGACGCGGCCGAAGGTGAGTACTGGGACAGCAGCGGCACCCGCGGGGTGAAGTTCATCATCCAGGCCACGAAGGCATATTTCAGCGGCGAAGTGCCCGAGGGCGACGCCGAGCAGCACGCCAAAGTGGCCCTCTAGCGAAGCGAGTCCGGGGTCACGTAGTCTGGGGGGCATGACCTCCGTGCCCGAAGGCCCGCTCACCTCGTTTCCCAAGGACCACATCAAGGTTCTTCTTCTCGAAGGCGTGCACGCGAGCGCCCACGCCATCTTTGGGGCCGAGCACTTTCAGATCGAGACGGTGAAGCACGCGCTCGATGAAACAGAGCTCGCCCACAAGATCAAGGACGTCCACCTGCTCGGGATCCGCAGCAAGACCCAGGTCACCGCGGGGGTATTGCGCGAGGGCAAGCGGCTGCTCAGCGTGGGTTGCTTTTGCATCGGGACCAATCAGGTAGATGTCGCCGCCGCCAACCTGCTGGGCGTTCCGGTGTTCAATGCTCCCTTTTCCAACACGCGCAGCGTGGCCGAGCTGATCATCGCCGAGATCGTGGCCCTCGCCCGCCAGCTGGGCGATCGCTCGCGCGAGGTGCACGGCGGTGTCTGGAAGAAGATGGCGACCGATTGTCACGAGGTGCGCGGCCGAGCTCTCGGGATCGTCGGCTATGGCCACATTGGTCGCCAGCTTGGCGTGTTGGCCGAAGCGCTCGGGATCCGAGTGCTCTACTTCGACATCTCGAGCAAGCTGCCCATGGGCAACAACCGCTCGGTCGCCACGCTGGGCGAGCTGCTGCGCGAGTCCGACTTCGTCTCGCTGCACGTGCCGGCCACGCCGCAGACGAAGAACATGATTGGCAAAGCCGAGCTTGCCACCATGCGCAAGGGGAGTCATCTGCTCAACGCGAGTCGCGGAAGCGTGGTCGACATCGCGGCGCTCGTCGAGGCTCTCGAGAGCCGCCACCTTGCCGGTGCGGCCATCGACGTGTTTCCGGTCGAGCCAGCGTCCAACGACGAGCCCTTCCAGAGCCAGCTGCAGGGACTGCCCAATGTCATTCTCACGCCGCACATCGGAGGCTCGACCAGCGAGGCCCAGGAAGCGATCGGGCGTGAGGTTGCGAATACGCTCACCAGGTTCGTGAACAGCGGTGCCACCTCCGGCGCGGTCAACTTTCCCGAGGTCGAATTGCCGCCCACGACCGGGACGCACCGCATTCTCAACGTTCACCGCAACGTGCCCGGTGTTCTGAGCGACATCAACGGAATCGTGAGCGGTCTTCGCGCGAACATCCACAGCCAGCTTTTGGCGACGGATGCAAACCTCGGCTACCTCATCATGGACCTCGAGCAAGACGTGTCCAACGACGTTCGCCGCGGCATTGGCGCGCTACCGACCAATGTGCGCACGCGCATTCTGTACTAAGCTCAGCTAGCGGTCGATCGTCGCCATTCCGACTCGGTCGTAGCGGTCACCGGCAGGCTTGGGCAGCTCTTTTTCGATGCGATCGAGATCGGCCGCGGTCAATGTCACGTTCGCGGCGCCGAGATTCTCTTCGAGGTACTTGCGACGCTTGGTGCCCGGAATCGGAACGATGTCGTCGCCCTGAGCCATGACCCACGCCAGCGCGAGCTGACCGGCAGTACACACCTTTTCGCGCGCGAGCTCTTCGACCTTGGCCACGAGCCCAAGGTTGTGATTCAGGTTCTCGCCTTGCCAGCGGGGACCGTGCCGGCGAAAGTCGTTCGCGGCAAGCTCGCTGGGCGACTTGAAGCGGCCGCTCAGAAAACCGCGGCCGAGCGGAGAGTAGGCCACGATCCCAATGCCGAGCTGCCGGCATGCCGGCACGATCTCGGCTTCGATGTCGCGCGACCAGAGCGACCATTCGGTCTGCAACGCGGCAATCGGATGCACGGCGTGCGCCCGGCGGATCGTCTCGATCGACGCCTCGCTGAGCCCGACGTGACGCACCTTTCCCTCTTTGACCAGATCGGCCATCGCGCCGACCGTCTGCTCGATGGGCGTGCCCGGATCCACGCGGTGGAGGTAGTAGAGATCGACGTAGTCGGTGCCCAGGCGTCGCAGGGATCCTTCGATCGAGCGGCGCACGTTGGCGGCCGATCCGTCGAGCACGCGGTTGGCCGGGTTGTCGGGCGTCGGGGCGTGGCGGATGCCGAACTTCGTGGCGACGATGACCTTGTCGCGGCGGCCGGCGATGGCCTTGCCGATCAGCTCTTCGTTCGTATACGGGCCGTACATCTCGGCGGTATCGAGGAAGTTGCATCCGAGCTCGATCGCGCGGTCGATGGTGGCGAGCGATTCGTCGGCGTCGGTGTCGCCATAAAAGGCGGACATGCCCATGCAGCCGAGCCCAAGGGCCGGGACGGTCAGGTTACCGAGATTGCGTTGTTGCATGCCCATTGCCTACCACATTCGAGATCGATCGCGGCAATGCAAGGCAGAACTTGCTGCCCTTGCCCCACTGGCTCTCTACCCAGATGCGCCCCCCGTGCGCCAGGACGATCCCTTTGGCGATGGCGAGTCCCAGCCCGAGCCCGCGACGTGTCGGTCCGGATGCCTGCCAGTAGCGATCGAAGATGTGGGGAAGATCTTGCTCGGAGATCCCTGGACCTTCATCGCTTACGGTGAGGAACGTCTCCTCGGGCCGCAACTCGGCCCAAAGGGTGATCGTGCCCCCCTCGGGCGTGAATTTGACGGCGTTGCCGACGAGATTCGAAAGCACCTGATGGAGGCGATCGCGATCGCAATCGACGGGCGTGCCGCGGGGGGTCGCAGTTTCGAGCGTCTGCGATTTCCGACGGGCCAGTGGCCCGAGGATCTCGACGACCTGCTCCACGATGTCGGCAGCGTCGCACCGCTCCTTCTCGACACTGAACCGGCCCCCTTCGAGGCGCGAGGCGTCGAGCAGATCATTGAGCAGGCGATTCATCCGATCGATGGCTGTCAATTGGCGCTGCGCGAACCTCTCGACCTCTTCGTCCCCCGTTGCATGTCCGCGCTTGCGCAGCAGGTGAGCGTACGCGTTGATCGCGGTGATGGGATTGCCAAGATCGTGCGATACGATGCCGAGGATGTCTTCTCTCGCACGAATCGCGGCCTCGGCCTCGCCGCGAGCGAGACGTTCGGCATGTAGCTGCTCGGCCTGCTGCCGAATTTGCTCGCGCTGTTGATGCAGCTCGACGAATACCGTCACCTTGGAACGAAGGATTGCCGTGTCGATGGG
>JBBSDY010000020.1:0-14777 GCA_038240245.1 Polyangiales bacterium | reverse complement strand
TCGGGCGCTTAGCCGCTCTGGCGCATTGCGACAAACCCTGATTCGAAATTCAAAGAAATTAACTCCAAAACCAAAGGGCATTGCCCGGCCATTTAGGGCAATCTACACGGGGTAGGCAACCCACCTTGGAACACACGGCGCGCGAACTGCCCGCGACGTTCGACAACGCGCCATCGTGCGCGGTATGAATATCGTCGCAAACTGACTCCGACATCCTCGTCGGAAGGGAGCAAAACATGTCCTATCTTCGCACCGGCATTCGTGACGCCCGCTGGCTCTTGATGTGCATTCCGCTGTTCGGAGGCGGCGTTGTTCTCAACGCGTGCTTGTCGGATTCGACCAGCTCCGGCGGAAGCGGAGACACCATGGGGACTGCCGGTAGCGACGGCACCACCTCGGGCGCCGGAGGCTCGGATGCACCCGGCAGCGGCGGTAGTAGCGCGGTCACGACGGGCGCGAGCGGGGATACGACGAGCGGCGCTGGCGGAGGAAGCGGCGTCGGCGGAAGCGGCACCGGCACGGGTGGCTCCACAGGGGCTGGCGGCTCAGGGCAAACGATGACCGGAAACGCCGCCGGCAAGGTCGCGGGTGGCGTGCGATGGGTCGGCCGCGTGGACGCGAGCAACCCGGCCGCGATCAAGTTCAACTGGGGTGGCTCGGGGTTCGTCGCGTCGGTCACGGGGACATCGGTCACGGTGAACATGAGCAACGAGAACCCCACGTACTTTCAGGCCGTCGTCGACGGTGTGAAGATGTTGCGGCCCAAAGCCCTGCAAGGGATGAGCTCACTTTTGATCGCGACCGGCCTCGCCCCCGGCATGCACACCGTCGAGCTCTACCGCGAGACGGAAGCGGCCAGCGCCGGTGTGACCACGTTCATTGGCATCACCGGTGCGACGCTCAATCCCGCGCCGATGTATTCCGGGCGGCTGATCGAAACCATCGGCGATTCGCTGACCAACGGGTACGGTGAGCTTGGCAGCGAGACGCACCCCAACTCCTGCGGCACCACGCTCAACGGCTGCGGGTACACCATCGACACGCAGAGCAACTACCAGAGCTACGCCGCCATCCTGGCGCGCGACGTCAAGGCCGACTGGAGCATCGTCGCCAACTCGGGCTGGGGCCTCTACCGCGACAACCAAAAGGGCCTGCAGAACGTGTTGCCCAACGTCTACGGCGAGGCTTACTACGCCGGCCAGAACGCCCCCATGTGGGACTTCAGCGTCAAGGCGCAAGCGGTGATCATCAATCTCGGAACCAACGATCTTGCCAATGGCGATCCGGGAACTGGGTACCAAGAATCCTTCGTCAAGCTCGTCGGCCAGATTCGGGCAAAGTACGGAGCCGACGCCTGGATTTTTCCGGTCACCGGCTCGATGATCGACTCCAACGGGATCAAGACGCTGGCGGCGTACATCAATGCCGGCATCATGGCGCTAAAAGACCCCAAGGTGTTTTACGTCGACCTCGGGACGCAAGACGCCTGCGGTGCCGCGGGCACCGGATGCCAATGGCACCCCAGCGTGGCCGAGCACCAGAGGCTCGCCGCCAAGCTCCTTCCGGTGATCAAGTCGAAGCTCGGCTGGTAAGCGCACGGAGAGTCACATGTCGAACGAACTTCGAAGGCCCCCTTCTGGGGCTCACTGGCTCTTCATCTGCGCTCCCTTGCTGGGCGCCCTATCCTTCGCTGGTTGCTTGTCGTCCAGTACAACGGTCAACAGCGACATGAGCGCCGGCACCTCCGGTGGCGACACCACCAGCGGGGGAATGGGCGGCGACAGCTCTCCGGGCAGCGGTGGAAACGGCTCCGTGACTACGGGCTCGAGTGGCGCGAGCATGGTGCAAGCCGGTACGGGCGGAGTCGGAGGCGGCGCCGTGGGAACAGGTGGCACAGGTGGATCCGGCCCGGTTGGTGGAATGACGGCCGGCAAGGTGGCCGCCGGGGTCCGCTGGGTCGGCCGGGTCGACACGACCGATCCTTCCAAGCCCAAATTCAACTGGGGCGGCTCGGGATTCGTCGCTCAGGTCACCGGCTCGACGCTGACGGTCACGATCAACAGCGATGCCCCCGACATGTACCAACCGGTCATCGACGGCAAGGCGGGCACACGACTCAAGTACAGCCAAGGGATGAATTCCAAGCAGCTCGACCTCGGCGGCGCCGGTATGCACACCGTCGAGTTCTATCGGGACACCGAAGCCTCGCAAGGCGGCGTCTCGCAGCTCATCAGTCTCACCGGAGCAACGCTCCAACCCGCTCCGACGTATTCGGGACGCTTGATCGAGTGCATCGGAGATTCGCTCTCCAACGCCTTTGGCGAGCTGGGAAACGAGACGCACCCGGCGTGCATGTCCCAGAACGGCTGCCCCTATTCGATAGACACCCAGGCCAACTACACGAGCTACATCGCCATCTCGGCCCGCGACCTCAACGCCGACTGGAGCATCGTGGCCAATTCGGGTTGGGGGCTCTACCGCGATCTCGCCAGCGGCTTGCAGAACGTCATGCCCAACGTCTACGACGAGGCCATCTTCACCAGCAACAACGCTCCCAAGTGGGATTTCGGCATCAAGGCCAGCGCCGTCGTCATCAACCTGGGCGGCAACGACGCGGCCATGGGCGATCCCGGCACTCCTTACCAGGATGCCATGGTCAAGCTCATCGGCGCGGTACGCGGGAAATATCCGGAGGCCTGGATCTTTCCCGTCACGGGGTCGATGCTCAACGGCGCGGGGCTAGCCGCCATCAAGAAATACACGGTCGCGGCCATCGCCACGGTGAACGATCCCAAGGTCTTCTACGTCGATCTCGGCCAGCAAGACGGCTGCAATAACCCCACGGGTTGTCTCTGGCACCCCAACCTGAAAGAGCACCAGCGCATGGCCACCGTCCTCGCCCCGGTGATCAAGACCAAGCTCGGCTGGTAGCTCTGTCGATCCCTATTTCAGGGCCGTCACCGCGTCCTCGTGCTCGAAGGCGCTCTCCATTCGATCGAGGTTTTTGGCTTTGAGTCCCATCTTGCGAGCAGCGCTTCGCCACGAGCGAACGGTGGTCGCGACTTGGCGCCCGATCTCGCGGGCCTCTCCTAGAACGATGCCAAAGCGGGGAGCAACCTCGAGTGCAACCTCCATGGACGCGGTTGCGTCATTTTCATTGAGGGCAAGCGCATGGACGCGTGGGCGAACGTCCGCCGGGGTGGGATTGAGATCGTAAGCGGGCGCGAGGCGCCAACCGATGCCATCGCGTACAAACCCGTGATTGCGAAGGTGATCATCCGTGTTCGAAACGAGAACGTTGAACACCAACCTGCGCCACAACTCGCGCAAGTCAGCGTTGACCTGCGAGCCGTCGCGCCGAATGGCATCCGCGATCTCGAGGTAGCTGTGTGGCTGATTGTCTTCGGCCGAGACGGCGGTCATCGCTGACATGAACGGTATGCGGAACTGCCCGTCTCGATCGAATCTCTTGACGAGAAGCACGGATTTCTTGCCCACGGCCTGGAGTCGAAACTCAGGCGTGTGGATGCCTGCCGCGACCGCCAGCGACAATGCTGTGGCCTCCCAGGCGGTCACTGGCCATTCGTCGTCGTCGCGCGGGAACTTCGCGATGAGAAGCTCGTGTCCTTTGCCTCGAACGGACGCCTTGGGACGAGCTCCACCGAGCGACGTGCCTGGCGCCAAGAGCAATGCCAAGTCGTCGTCGCTCGCACTATCGTCGGCGATGCGATTCGTTGCAGCTAGAAGTCGCGCGAGGTGAAGCAGGGGCGGCACCGGCCTGTCCGTGGATGACAAGAAGGTCGAATCTTTGCCCGCCGTGGCATCTCGAAAGCGCAGCGCACCAAGACGTGTCTCATCGTGCACGAGTGTCAGAAAGTCCACCGGGCCAAGGGCTCTCGGTGTGCGGCCTTCGCGCCGCGCGTGGCCGCGCTCGGCTCGTCGAAGTAGCGCCTGGCCCCATCTGTCCGGAGTGGGATCCGCGAAGGCTCGAAAAAGAGCGCTAGCGGTATGGAATTGACCAGCGGCCATGGGGAGCTCCGGATCGAGCGCGCACGCATCTCGCCTCGCCCACCATCCAGCGTCGTACTCGAACGAGGCACTCACCCGCGGCGCTGCGCGCGTCCAGAGCCGACCGCAAAGAACGGGATGCCCGTCGCGATCCAAGTACACGAGCAGCTCGCGGTTCACGAGGCCCCCCCTTGTCGCGGAAGCCGGACGCGCTTGGGAAGGTGCTCGTTTTCCAGGGCGAGCCCGATCGGATCTCGTCCTGGTTCCGCCAGCTCACCGAGGCGACCGGCCATCCCGAGAACAAACAGCACGGTGGCGTAAATCCCCATCGAAACGCCCGGGTCTCCGCGCTCGACACGGGCCAGGGTGTTTCGACTGACCAGCGCTCGTTCGGCCACCATCACCATGGTCAGGCGACGACGGCGGCGTGCGGCGGACAGATCTTGCCCCAGCTTGCGGAGGGCACGCCTGATTGCGGTTGGGAGAGCCGGAAGAGCCCGCGTTGACTTCATAATGATCCAAAAACTGAGCGTTATAGACTATAGCGCTCTACTTTTGGAGCAGCAACTCCTCCCCTTTCGCCGGCACCGCCTCGAGGAAACCTCTTAGATTCCGCCCGGCGGATCCACGTGAATGCCGAGCAGCACACCCGTGTTCGACATCACGTACGCACGCCGCCCGATGACCGCGGGCGCCATCGTCAAGCCGTTGCTGAGATCGAGTCCATCGATCACCCCGCCGTCGAGTGGCGAGAACAAGAACAGCCCATAGCGCGTGGTCGACACCATGAGTGCGCCGGCGATGGGTACGGGGGCGGACACTCCGCCGTTGGGCAAGGGACGGCGCCACACCTCGCGACCTTCTTCGGTTCCGAGCGCCCACAGGCCGGTGGTGCCCGACGAGGCGAGAAGCAATTTGCGCCCCGGAATCGCGGGGCCGACGCCATCGCGCGGCTGGTGCGCCGGCTCTTGCCAGAGAACGAGCTGCGTGACGCCCGAGGCGCGCTCGTTCACCCAGACGCGCGCGCCGGTCTGTGCATCGAGCGCGAAGACGCCGCCCGCGTAGCTGGCCACATAGACGACCCGCCCGGCAGAGATGCTGTCGAGCACGGGGGTCGTATCGACGTCGAGGTAACGCGGCACGTCGCCCTGCGACTGTTCGACCTCGGCCGACAGATCGACCACGGGCCAGCGCTCGGTGCCATCGAGTGGATCGTAGGCGGCCACGTGGCCGTCGGAGAACGCGACGTAGACGCGATCGCGCGTCACCAGGGGGCCTGCATAGCCGGCGATCTCCATGCCGAAGGCAGGGCTTCGATGCTGGCTCCAGCGCATCTTGCCGGTGCGAGCGTCCATGGCGACCACGGTGTCGTTGGCGTTGACGACGTAGAGCACGCCGTTCAAAAGGACCGGCTTGCGCGAGACCTCGGCGTTGGTGTTGAAACGCCAGACGAGCGATCCGTCGGCTGCTTTCACCTTGTAGAGGGCGCCGTCGTTCGAGCCGAAGAAGACGACGTCCTCACCAGGCTCGTAGAGCGGCTCGCTCTGCACCGGTCCCGTCGTTTCGAAGCGCCAGATCGGAGAGCCGTCGTCGGCGCGAAGCGCGTACAGGCCGCGATCGCTCGATCCCACGAAGACGCGTCGATGCTGGGCGTCGATCTCGGGTCGGCCGTGCTCGTAGTCCTCGCCAGAAACGCGCTCGGAGATGGTCACCTTGCTCACCAGGATGACGTTCATGGCGCCGCTCGGATGTCTCACCCACAGAGGCAGCTCGGGGCTCGCGCCCGATTGCAGCTCCTCGCACCCGCCTACCGAGGCGAGAAGGGCGAGGAAGATGCCCGTGCGCGCGGCTCGCCTCACTGCGAGCCCGCGGGAGCCGGAACAGGAGATTTGTTCTTGGCGTCTTGCATCGAGCGCTTGAGCTGCTCTTGCAACATCTGGAGCTGCTCGGGCGACATCTGGCGCGGATCGCCCATACCCGGGGGCATGCCGGGCATGCCCGGAGGAGCCGCGGCCGGCACCGCCGAGGGATCGATGCGCCTCAGCAGGTCGTCGAGCTGGCTTTCGAGAAACGCAAAAGGATGCGACTCGCCCGCAGGGCCGGCCGGGTTGCCCGAGTTGGCGCCCTTGATCTTCTCGCGAGCGCTCTTCAAGAGCTCTTTTGGTTTGTCGGTATCGCCCTTGGCGAAAAGGATGCGAGCCTGGTGGTACATGCCGAGCTCCTTGAGACCGCGCACGTCGGTGTTCTCGAGCTCGCGAAACGACTTGAGCGCGCCCTCGGTATCGCCCTTGCCCTCGGAAGCAAGGCCCATCCCCTCGATGGCTCGACCGCGCACCGCGACGTCGGCCTTGGCGAGCGCGGAGTCCTTCACCTCGCGGTACGCCGCGATCGACGCGTCCCATTCGCGCTTGTCGAGCGCGATCCCCGCCTCCCCCATGCGTGCGAGAATGGCCGCACCGGTGCCCGGGTACGACGAGACCACCTTGTGGTACGAAGCCAGGGCTGTCTCGCGACGCTCATCGGCAGACTTGAAGACGGGCGTCGGGTCTTCAATGGTGTCGTCTTCTGGCTTGGGAGCCGTGGGCGTTCCGGCGACGCGTCCGCGCTCGCTGAGGGTGCCCTTCATGAGCTCGGCCGACGCTTGTTCGGCGCGCTTGTCCATGCGGTGATCGTAGACGGCGAACCCGATGCCGCCCGCAATGGCGGCCACGATGACCCACTGCAAAGTGCCGACGTTCTTCTTGAGCCAGCGCCCTCCCCCGGCCATGCCGCGCGCCAGGGCGTCGTCGACCATCTCGCCCGGGGCGAGCGGAACCTTTCGGCGTGCGGCCTCGTCGCGTTTTTTGAGGAGCTGCTTCTTGACGGTCTGGTTGCGGTCTTCGGCCACGGCCGGGCGACTCTAGTCGCCTGCCGTGCGGCGTCAATGAGGTGCCCAGGGCTCGGGGGCCGGCGGGGCCAGCTCGTCGGCCAGGGGGACGACCGCCAGAGCCTCCAGAACGACGTTGGGCGACGAAAGCACCACGAATCTGGCCTCGTCACCCACTGCCGCGAGATCGAGGGGCAGCGCGGCCGCAGCTTCGGTCGGAGAGCCCCCCGAAAACTCGAGCGTCACCGCTCCCCGGGGATCGAGCTCGATCAACGGAAGCTCGTCGCCCTCTTTTGGTTGGCCCGACTTGGCCGGAAGGAGGCCCTCGAGCCGCCTGCCGATGCGGATCTGTCCCGTGCGCCCGTCGCTCGTGTGGGCTCGCACCAAAACGCGCCTTCCGGAGCCGTTGCCCCCCGCTGGCACCATGACCTTCACCAGCACGCCCCGCGCGGATTGCGACCGGACGCGGAGCAAGTGCTCGTCGGACAGCCCCCCCACGTGGCTGAGGATGCCCGCACGGCGCGCGAGATCGAGCCCATTGGGCAGCGGATCGGGCGTTCCCAAAAAGCGAACGAGCGGCCCGACGAGCTCGGACTTGGCCCCGAGCTTCACCAGCGCATCGCCAATGGCCGCGCGCGAGTTCTGGTAGCGCTCGGTCGCCCACCTCTCGGCGAGGGGCGCGCGCGCCGACGGCTGACCGATCTCGGCGAGCGCCTCGGCGAGGTACGGGCGCAGCCGCACGTCATCGAGCGATCGGATGAGGACGGGAGCTGCCTCCTTGGCGTGGATGAGCGCCAGGGCGGCGAGCACGTCGCGCGCTCGCTGGTAAGGCGGGGGCTCGCTCTGCCACCACGCGACGAGGGTCGCCGCGCCGCGCGCATCGCCGTTTTCGGCCAGGGCGAGCGCGGCCAGGCGTCGCCACGAGGTATCGGGATCGTCGAGCAGCTCGACGGTGCGCTGCGCGCCTTCGCCAAGCCGCGTGAGCGATAGCGCGCACCAGCGGCGAACGGTATCGTCCTCGTCGCGCGACAGCGCCAGCCTGAGCTCGGGCGCACCTTCCTTGCGCTTCAGATCGAACAACACCTCGGCGGCCTTTCGCCGAAACTCGACGTTGCTGTCGTCGAGCAGCGCTGCGATCTCGCGCACGGCCTCGCCATCACCCGCCAGGCCGCGGCGAATCGGATCGGGCCACGGTCGACCTGCCTCGGCGAGCGCTCCCCCTCCCTCGTACCTTCCTTGCGCCACGGCGATGATCCGCAGCGAGGCTTTCATGGCCGCGAATCGCTCCTGGTTCTGCGCCGACACATCGCGCGCCTCACCGGGATCGAGATCGAGGTTGTAGAGCGCGCACGCACCGGCCCGGCGCGCGCAGACCAGACGCCATTGCGCATCGGCGAGCAGCGTTTGATCGTCGGTCTCGGAGAAAGCCACCTCGGCCTTGCGAGGCGCGCCCACGGCGGGCTTGCCCGAAAGCATCGCTCCCACGTTGTGACCGCGGATCCGCGGCGGCCTGGGTACGTCGAGCGCGGCGAGAACGGTCGGCAAGACGTCGATTGTCTGGACGGGAGCTTCGATCCTTCGCGGCGCGAGCCCGGGGGTCGCCACGATGAGAGGTACCCTCACCTGCTCCTCGAAGACCGTAGTTCCATGGTAGCGCCCGTGGTGCTCGCCGAACTCCTCGCCGTGATCGGCGGTCACGATCACCACGGCGTCGGGCCGCCGCGCGCGCACGGCGCTCACGATCTCGCCGATCCCTTCGTCGGCCAGGGCGATCTCGCTGTCGTAGCGATCGATGTCGCGGGTGCCAAAATCGTGCCCTTCGTGTGCGATGTACGGCTCGTGCGGCTCGAAGAGATGCACCCAGAGAAACAAGCTCCGATCCTGTGGCTGCGTCTCGAGGTACGCCTTGACCGCGCGGGCTCGCTGCGCGGGATCGGCGAACTCCACCCGCGCATATTCGAAGTCGAGGTGGCGCTCCTGAAAAGGCTTGAAGAGCTCTTCGTCGATGAAGAACACCGCGGGTGGATAGAAGGCCGCCGTGCGATACCCATACGTACGCAAGATCCCCGCGAACGTGTCGGAGTCCTTGCCCAGGCCCTGGACGATGAGCGGCCGGAGATTCTTGCCGGTCATCATCGAGGTGACCGAGTACGAGGTGTGGGGGGTGGGACAGTACGCCCGCAAAAAAAGCGCTCCTTCGCGCGCAATCGCATCGATGTGCGGCGAGGTCGGGCGGGGATAGCCGTAGGCGCCCACGTGATCGGCGCGCAATGCATCGACGCTGATGAGCAGAACGTCGCGACCTCGCCAGTCGACGTCGAGCCTCTCTTCGGGGCTCGTGTCATCGATCGAGCCCGATGGCTCGAGCGGTGGCGGAGGCGCGAGCATCGCGCCGATCTCGACGCCCAGACCCATCAGCGGTCCCCGATCGAGAAAGATCAGCCGCAAGTTGTCAGCGAGCGACAGGCGGCGCGCCAGCGAGGGCGCCGCAGCGAGCGACGCCACGAGCAGGAGCGCCACGCCCGCTGGCGCGACGAAGACTGCCCTGCCGCGAATCGGGGCATCGTCGCCTCGCATCAACGCCGAGAGGCCCCTGCCGATGACCGGGGCCGTCATCGCCGTCAGCGCCGCGAGCCCGAGATGAAAGGCCGGGTACAGACGAGGCAAAATGGAGTGGTTCACGAGCTCGGCGGCCAGGGCCAATGCGGCTGCGCCCAGGGCAGCCCGTTGGGGCCACCGACCCACGACGCGGCGCACCCAGGGCGCAAACGCATAGGCCCCAGCAAGCCCGGCCGCGGCCACCGCGAAGACGAACGCCGCGCGAAGCGGCACGGCGGCAAAGTGTCGCCCGCGCGAAACTCCCCACCCGACAGCCCCGCCCAACCCGGCCACCAGCAGCGCCGCCACGCGTCTCGCCACGATCCCCGGCGACTCCCAAAGAGCCAGCACGATCGCTCCCAGAATTCCCCCTGCGCTCGCGACGATCCAGGCCAGCGGCGCCAGGCGCAGCAGGCCGTCGCGCACCTCCCACCCTCCGGCGAGCTCGCGACGCGCGATCCAGCTCACCACCATCCACTCGACGACGACGAGAAGGGCCGCTCCTGTCAGCGCCTCGAGCCCGGCGCGGGCAAGTCGCCCGGAGACGGTGTCCCCCGTCTCGCGCTCAGCGATACTCCACCTCGAGGATCTCGTAGATCCGCTCGCCCGCGGGCCTGCGACCCTGGACCTCGTCGCCGACCTCGCGGCCTATGAGCGCGCGCGCCAGCGGCGAGGTGATGGAGATGGATCCCTGGTCGAGGTTGGCTTCGTCGGCCCCGATCAGGCGGTAAACCACCTCTTCTTCGGTGTCGACGTTGGACAGCTTGACGATGGCGCCAAAGGCAACCTTGCTGCCCGACAGCTTGGAGGGATCGATGACCTCGGCCCGGGAGATCTTGTCCTCGAGGTCCTTGATGCGAGCTTCGATCCAGCCCTGACGGTCCTTGGCGGCGTGGTACTCGGCGTTCTCGCTGAGATCGCCGTGGTCACGAGCGACGCCGATCTCGCGGCTGATCTTGGGGCGCTCGACGTCCTTCAGGTTTTTGAGCTCGTCCTTGAGACGAGCGTTACCTTCGGGGGTCATGGGGACCGTGCCTTCCATGGCCCCCGGTTCTACCCCATCTGCCCGCCGGTAGGCCAGCGCCGGGCGTCAGAGTTTGCGCTTTGCGCCCGAACCGGCTAGCTGATTGCCCGCAACGTGCGACCCCTCCCGTCCCGCTTCGTGTGGATCATGGCGATGCTCGCCGGGCTTTCGGCCTGCGGCGGCGGCTCGGTCGAGAGCCGCGGGGCCTTGCACTACACCGAGGACGCCAAGCGGGCCTACGACAAGGCCATGGTGTCGTTCGAGGAGCACGACTGGGAAGAGGCCAAGGCGCTCTTCAAGGAGGTCAAGAAGAAGTACGGCTACAGCCGCTATGCGCGCCTGGCCGAGCTTCGCATGGCCGACACTGACTTCGCCTCCGAAAAGCTGGCCGAGGCCATCCAGGGCTATCGAAGCTACATCCACGACCACCGGACCGACGCCGAGATCCCCTACGCGCGCTTTCGAATCTGCAAGGCGCTGTTCGATCAGATCAGCGACGGCGGGTTCTTGCTGCCTCCCCTCGAAGAGCGCGACCAGGGCACCACCGCCGAGACGTACAAGGAGCTCACCAGCTTCGTGAAGGACTTTTCGGTCGGGCCCTATGCGACGCAGGCCAGGTACATGCTGGCCGTCATCACCGGCCGCCTGATGCGGCACGAGCTCTACGTGGCGCGCTTTTACCTGCGGCGTGACGAGTTCGAGGCAGCCGTGGCCAGGACGCAATACGCCTTGCGCAACTACGACGGATCGGGCATCGAGCCCGAGGCGATGGTCCTTCTGGGCGAGACCTATCTCAAAATGCACAAGCCGGCCGAGGCCCGCAGCGCGTTTTCGCAAATGCTCGCCAAGTACCCCGCCAGCGCGTTCACGACCACGGCCCACAATTTCCTGCTGGAGATGGACGCCCAGGGAAAGTAGCGTAACGCGTGCACCAGGCAATGACGCCAGGGTGCTAGGCTACGACCCGTGGAAACCCGAGATAGCGCAGTCGCGGACGCCCTACCCACGCCGCCGCGCGTGCTCGTCGTCGACGACGAGAAGAACATCCGGCGCACGCTCGAGCTGGTGCTTCGCGGTGAGGGCTACGAGGTCGTCGAGGCCCAGAGCGCCGAAGAAGCCCTGCAGATCCTCGCCAATCCACACACGCCCGTCGATCTGGCCATCTTCGATGTGAAGCTGCCCGGCATCTCCGGGCTCGAAGCGCTCGAGCGGCTGCGCAAGGACGAAGCCACCAAGCAAGTCCCCGTCATCGTCATCAGCGGACACGCCACGGTGCACGACGCGGTCACCGCCATCAAGTTCGGGGCGGCCGATTTTTTCGAAAAGCCCCTGAACCGCGAACGCGTGCTGGTGAGCGTTCAAAACGTCATTCGCACCGCGAAGCTGTCGGCGGCGATGGCCGGCCTGCGCGAGGAGATCGAAGCCCGCTACGAGATGATCGGGCAGAGCGCGCCGATGCAGCGGCTCTTCAAAGAGATCGACAAGGTGGCACCCACCAAGGCGAGCGTGCTCATCACGGGCCAGAGCGGCACGGGCAAGGAGCTCATCAGCCGCGCCATTCACCAGCTTTCGTCGCGAAAAGATGCTCCCTTCGTCAAGGTCAACTGCGCGGCCATCCCGCGCGAGCTCATCGAGAGTGAGCTCTTCGGCCACGAGCGCGGCTCGTTCACCGGAGCCTCGGCACGCAAGCGCGGCTTTTTCGAGCAAGCACACGGCGGCACTCTTTTTCTCGATGAGATTGGCGACATGGACCTATCGGCACAGGCCAAGGTCTTGCGCGCGCTCCAGTCGGGCGAGGTATGCCGGGTGGGCAGCGAGCACGTGATCCACGTCGACGTCCGCGTGCTCGCGGCGACCAACAAGGATCTCGAGCGCGAGGTTTCGTCGGGTCGCTTTCGAGAGGACGTCTTCTTTCGTCTCAACGTCTTTCCGATCCGAAGCCCGTCGCTGCGCGAGCGCGTCGAAGACATCAGGCCGCTCGCCGACGCCTTCGTGACGGCGTTTTGCAAGGAGAACGGCCTGCGCAAGAAGCCCATCGACGCCACGGTCTACAAGGCGCTCGAGGCCCGTAGCTGGCCGGGCAACGTTCGCGAGCTGAAGAACGTCGTCGAGCGAGGGGCCATCCTTTCGGGCGACACGATCACCATCGCCGATCTTCCCGAGGATCCGCACGCCAACCCGTTCGATGACGAGACCGCGTCGTCGGACGGTGACGCCTCGACCGACGATCTACCGGCTGAATCGCAAATCGAGGTCACCGGCTCGGTCCCGGTTTCGGGAGTCGAACGTCTCACCCTGCGCGAGTTCCGCGAGCAATCCGAGCGTCGCTACATCGTCGAGACCCTTCGTGGGCTCGAATGGAATATTTCGCGGACCGCCATCGTGCTCGGCGTCGAGCGCACCAACCTGCACAAGAAGATCCGCGCCTACGGCATCAAGCGCGGCGAGGCCTAGCGTTTGGCCGTGAGTCCGGTCGAGCCATAGCCGCCGTCCCCGCGCGTCGTCTCGTCGAGCGACGTGACCAGGCGCAAGTTGGCCTTGGCGACCGGGCTAACGACGAGCTGGGCGATGCGATCGCCATGGCGAACCACGAAGGCCTCGTCGCCAAAGTTGGCGAGCACCACTTTGACCTCACCGCGGTAATCGGCGTCGATGGTGCCCGGTGTGTTGAGCACGGTGACTCCGTGTTTCAAGGCGAGCCCAGAACGCGGCCGCACTTGCCCTTCGAACCCCTGCGGAATCGCGAACGACCACCCGGTGGGGATGAGCGCACGCTTGCCGGGCGCGATGGTGACGTTCTCGGCGAGCGCGGCCGGCAAGTCCATCCCCGCCGCGCCTTCGGAGTGGTACGAGGGAAGCGCCGTCTCGTTCGAGCCAATGCGGAGCGCGGCGATCTCGACTTCGAGCCTTTCGGACATTGACCAGCTCGTAGCAGATCACCCCTCGGCGGGAAACCGCGACGGTGAGCGGGCAATGCTCCCCGCCTCGTTGGCATCCAGTGCCTTGTCGAGCGCCGTGCGCGCGCCCGCGATG
The DNA here is from genome assembly GCA_038240245.1 of Polyangiales bacterium. GTDB lineage: Bacteria > Myxococcota_A > Polyangia > Polyangiales > Polyangiaceae > DASWDH01. Next base: position 1,248 of record JBBSDY010000020.1, on the reverse strand, counting down.
AGCTGATCGGGATCGGTCTCCGTGGGATCGGCGATCTTGGCGCCCCAGCGCACGGAGATGTCAGCCGCCAGCGAAATTCCGGCGCCGATCCTTCCCTCGTGCGGAACCCGGGCGACGACGGCCGCGAGCGTCGGCAGCTCGGCCTCGGCGAGCAACACCACCACCTCGTCGAGATCGCCGCGAACGACGCGGTCGACCGAAATGGCGGCGAGCTCGAGGACGGCCCCGCCGAGCAGGGCGTCGGTGGCCGAGCGACCCACGGCGGCGCTGAGAGCGCCCTCGTTCTCCAGACGAATGACGGCGCAAACGACCGACCGCCTGTCGCGCAGGCAGGCTTCGATTTCCCTCTGCAGGCGCAAGCGCAGCGTCGACGGCGACGGAAGCGCGGAGAGCGCATCGGCACGCTGGCGGCGCAGGCGGATGTGCGGCGCCGTCGGCGGATCGTCGTCGCTACGAGCCCGCAGGCGCAACGCAGCGCGCATCCGCTGGGTCAGCTCGAAGATACGAAAAGGCTTGGTAATGAACGCCACCGCGCCGAGCTCGGTGGCGCGATCACGCACCGAGTCCTCGAGGCTCGCCGTCACGATCATCACCGGGATCGACGCCGTTTCGGGATCGGCCTTGAGCTGGCGGCAGACTTCCAGACCGTCCATGCCGGGCATCGCGGCGTCGAGCAGGAGCAGATCGAACGTGCGACGGCGCGCCGCCTCGAGGGCGCGGTCCCCCTCCCCCACGCCTTCGACCTCGAAACCCTCGGACTGACAGACCTCCTCGATGAGGGCCCGGTTCTGGGGATCGTCGTCAGCGACGAGCACGCGCGCGGCGCGCCCCAGCTTGGAGAGATCGGAGTCCAGACGACCTTGCATGATGACGGATTGGGACCACCACCCTAAACCCCAGCGCGGCCCTCTCGCTCAAGGGTGAAAGGTATCGACCCCCGGGGCATTTGCCAAGGGCAGAGCCCCTTCTTCGGTGTCGATGGCGTCTCCTGACGAGGTCCCCGCCATGGTCCGGGTGAACTCGGGATCCGCTGCTTCACGTCCCGCATGCTCGCGCTCCCCTGCTTCGTGCCCCCCCAGCGCCGGCAAGGGCCGCCCCGGGTGATCCGTTCCCGCCCGCCGACGAGCATGGGCTACCGGGGGCCTTGCCCGGGGTACGAGCGCCATCGCTTCCTCGACGCATGTGCCAAGCTGGCTCTTCGGGCAAGCGATGCGCACGTGAAAATGGTCGTCGTGCGGGGCCCGGCGG
>JBBSDY010000019.1:0-15358 GCA_038240245.1 Polyangiales bacterium | reverse complement strand
GGTATAGAAGAGCGGATGGCCGCCGAGTTCGTTCACCTTCACGTGCACACCCAGTACTCGTTTCTCGACGGGGCGCTGAAGATCGGTCAAATCGCCGGGCGGGCGAAAGAGCTGGGCATGCGCGCGGTGGCGATGACCGACCACGGCAACATGTTCGGCGCACTGCAGCTCTACAAGGCTTGCAAAGACATCGGTATCGTGCCCGTTTTGGGTTGCGAGGTGAACGTTGCGCGGCCCGAAGAGGGACGCGAGCGCCGGCGCACGCCCGTCGATCATCTGGTTTTGCTCGCCCGCACCGAGGAGGGGTACCGAAACCTCGTTCGCGTCGTGTCGATGGGTCAGATCGAAGCGGCCAGCGACACCGCGCCCAGCGTGGCGTGGGAGACGGTGGCCGCCAACTGTCGCGGGCTCATCGGGATGACTGGATGCATGGGCGGCGTCGTCGCCCAGCGCGTTCTCGAGCAGGGCGAAGATGCCGGCCTGGCGATGCTCGACCGCATGCGCGGGGCTTTCGAGCCGGGCTCGCTCTTCGTCGAGCTTCAGGATCACGATCTCGTCGAGCAGCCCGTCCTCAACAAGATCCTCGTGGAATGCGCCAAAAAGCTCGAGCTGCCGCTCGTGGCCACCAACGACGTACACTACCTCGCCAAGGACGACGCCGACGCGCAGCTCTATTTATCGTGCGCGCAGTCGGGCCGAAGCTACGCCGAGGCCAAGGCCGGTCACCACGGCTCTTCGGAGATGTACTTCAAGAGCGCAGACGAGATGGCGCGGCGCTTTCGCGAGCTGCCCCAGTCCATCGCCTCGACGTTGGCGATCACCGAGATGTGCAGCGGGCTCGAGCTGGTGCTTGGCAAGCCGATGCTGCCGGACTTCAAGGTCCCGGAAGGGTTCGACACCGGAGGGTACTTCACCCACGTCGCGCGCGAGGGCCTTCGTCACCGCTTTCAAGAGTTCGCCGCGCTCGGCAAGACGGTCGATGTGGCGCTCTACGAGAAGCGCCTGCAGACGGAGATCGAGGTCATCGTCTCGATGGGGTTCTCCGGCTACTTCCTCATCGTCTGGGATTTCATCCGCCACGCCAAAAACCGCGGCGTTCCGGTGGGGCCGGGGCGCGGATCGGGCGCGGGCTCGCTGGTCGCCTACTCGATGCGCATCACCGATCTCGATCCCATTCCCTATGGTTTACTCTTCGAGCGCTTCTTGAATCCCGAGCGCATCTCGATGCCGGACTTCGACATCGACTTCTGCATGGAGCGTCGCGACGAGGTCATCGATTACGTCAGCGAAAAATACGGCCGCGAGTCGGTCGGCCAGATTGCGACGTTTCACGAGCTCAAGGCCCGCAGCGTGATCAAGGACGTGGCGCGCGCGATGGGAATGCCCGCCAACGAGGCGCAGGCGCTGGCCAGCATGATCCCGGCCAATCCCAAGGTGCAGGGTCAGATGTACACCATCCCCGAGGCTCTCGAGGTCGAGCCGAAGCTCGCGCTGCGCGTCAAAGAAGATCCCGTCGCCCGCGAGCTCATCAAGATCGCCCAGAAGCTCGAAGGGCTCACCCGTCACGCGGGCAAGCACGCCGCCGGCGTCGTCATCAGCAAGGGACCGCTGTGGGATCACGTGCCCTGCTTCTTGAACGAAGGCAAGATCGTCACCCAGTACGACAAGGACGACGTCGAGAAGGCCGGGCTCGTCAAGTTCGACTTCCTGGGCCTCAAGACGCTCACCGTCCTTTCCATCGCCGTGCGTCTCATCAATGCCCGCCCCGACCGAACCGGACAGACGCTCGACCTTGGCACCCTGCCGCTCGACGACAAGCTCACTTACCAGCTCCTGCAGAGCGGCGAAACGACCGGCGTGTTTCAGCTCGAGTCGACGGGCATGCAGCAGCTCTTCAAGGACTACCGGCCCGAGGTGTTCGAGGACGTCGTCGCTCTCGGCGCGCTCTACCGACCAGGTCCGCTCAACGCAGGCATGGTCAAGGATTTCGTCGACTGCAAACATGGGCGCAAACCCGTGAGCAGTCTGCACCCGCTGGTCGACGAAATCGTGAAACCCACCCGCGGCGTCATCGTCTACCAGGAGCAGGTCATGCTCATCGCGCAGAGGCTCGCCGGCTATACGCTGGGCGGAGCCGACATCCTGCGCAAGGCGATGGGCAAGAAGGACGCTGCCATCATGGCCAAGCAGCAGCAGGCCTTCGTCGACGGCGCCATCGGCAAGGGAGTCACCGCCGAGGACGCCAACCGCATCTTCCAGCTCATCGTGCACTTTGCCGGCTACGGTTTCAACAAGAGCCACTCGGCCGCGTATGGGCTGCTCACGTACCAGACGGCGTACTTGAAGGCGCACTACCCCATCGAATTTTTGTGCGCCCTTCTCACGGCCGACCACGGGAAGATCGAAAAGGTCGTGCGCATCATCGCCGAGGGACGTGTCATGGGGGCGACGATCTTGCCCCCGGACATCAACCTCTCGCAGACCGACTTCACGGTGGTGTATGGGGCGCCGAGCGGCGACTACAAGGCGCCGCGGGCCGAGAAGATCAAGGACGCGTGCCAGCCGCAGATCCGCTTCGGGCTGGGGGCGGTGCGCGGCATCGGCGACAGCGCACTGATCGCCATTTTCGAAGTGCGCGCGGCGGGCGGGCCCTTTCACGATCTGTTCGACTTCGCCGGACGCATCGACGCGCGGCGCGTCAACAAGGCAACGCTCGAGTCGCTCATCCAGTGCGGTGCGTTCGATTCGGTGCTCGTCCCGCACGGGGTCGCACGCTCGCGGGCCCACGCTGCCGTCGATCTCGCCCTCGAGCGCTCGCGCAGCGCGAGCCGCGACCGGGAACGCGGGCAGACCACGTTGTTCTCGCTGCTCGAGAATCGGGCGGGGGGCGAGATAGTTCCCGAGAAGACCGAATACCCCGCTCGGGATCCCTGGGATCTACGCGAAACCCTGAGCCGCGAAAAGCAGGCGCTCGGCTTCTACGTCTCTGGTCATCCGCTCGACCGCTATGGCAAAGAGCTTCGCCGGTTCGACGTGACGCCCACCATCGCGCTGCCGGGACTTGCGCAGTGGGCCAAGGTTCGGGTGGCCGGGGTGGTCGAAAACTATCGCGATCGTATCTTCCGAAACGGCGGCGGACGCGTCGTATTTTTCGAGCTGGAAGACGAAGTCGGAAGGGTCGACGTCAAGGTCTCGGAAAAGAAGATCGAAGCCTCGGCGCCGTTGCTTCTTGCGGGCGAGCCCGTGTTGATCGAAGGCAAGGTCTCGTTTCCCATGAATGCCGAAGAGGATTCCGACGAAGGTGACGCCGCCAAGAAACCCACCATCCTGCTCGACACGGTGAGGCCGCTCGCCGAGGCCATCCAGGCCGAGACGCGCGGCGTTTCGATTCGTCTGGCCGCCGATCGGACCAAACCTGATCATTTGCGAGGTTTGAAAGATCTCATTCAACGATCACCCGGCACCTGTCCCGTCAGCGTGGTGATTCAACTTCCCGACGGCGCCGAAGCCGTGCTCGCTCTGGGCGCTGCGCTGAAGGTGACGCCAAGCGACGCGATGCTCGCCGGGCTGGAGAGATTGTTCGGCGAGAACGTGGCCGAGCTGCGGTAGGCTGCGCCGCGGTCGTTGCCTGGGGGATGACACGTTCTGGGACAGTTGGGGTCGATTCGCGAGATTGGCATACGGCATGGGCCAAGCTGAGCGATAGCGGCCTACCGTCCCAGTCTTGGATCGAAGCGGAACGGGCACCACGGCGGACAGTACCCAGAGTCCCAGGTCGTTCCCGGTACGGGCCCAAGTTGTGCCGAGCCGTTGGGCAGCGGCTGTGAACGGATAGTCCGCCCAACCACATCATCCGGAATATCGACTTCAATCAGCGCCAGGTTGTTGGGGAGCGCGTTCGCGTGCACGAGAGTTTCCAGCACAGTGAGCGACACATGCGACGACGCATACACGAGTCGCGTCCCTTTCTCGTTCCAGCGCCCGCCCCCGAGAGAAGCACCCGCACCCGACAAGAGCTCGGCGGGCGTCGCGTACTTCTTGCGGACGAGTCGGTACTCGAAGACGTCGGTGCACGGCGCGGGCTATCTCGAGAACCTGGAGCGAATGCCCGGTCGTTGAACGGCTCAAGGCGTGGCGCTCCGACAGTTGCACGCGTTTCGGCAGCAGTCGGTGATGACCTTGCAGTTCGGGTCTCCGATACAGGTCATCGCCTCCTTGGGACATTTGACGCACAGGCAAGCAAAGCAGCCGGCGCCACCCGCGTCGCCGTCAGCACCAGCTTCGGCTAGCCCTGCTTTGCACATGAAAATGTCTTGACCCGTGATCGCCACCGCTCCCGTCTTTTTGCAGATCGCGGCGTCACTCCCCGAATCGATGGCGCTCCCTCCGCCCTTGCCCGTCGAGGTGTCGCTGCCCATGCTGGCGTCGTTTTGTGCTCCACCTGCTCCCCCTGTTCCGCCGGCACCGGTAGTTGTGGCCAAGTCGCTGTACAGCGCAACGTCGTCGATCCACTCGTTGAACGTCGTCCCCTGGAGATTCATGAAATTGACGTCAAAGATCGTGGTCTTGTCGAAGCCATGGGGCGGGACGAAACCAAAGCCCGCCTGATGAAGCTCGCTGAACGCGATCTTGTAGACTCTCCAATCGTCGGTGAGGGCAAGATCAATGTGAAACGCGTCACCGCACCCGCCGATGGATGCGTTGGCACGATCCACGCACCGCCCTCCGACCATCGTGGACGTATCATACGCTGTCGGCACCGAAAGCGTCAGCAGGCCCGACGCATCCGAGGCCCCCTTCTTGGCCCACAGAAGCAAGCCTGCAAAGGCACTTGCGTCGAACTTCTTTTGTGCCGTGATCGGGTGGGCAAACCCCGATCCCCAGACGTCGTAAGGACCGCCGCGAGCATGAAGCGCATGCGTGCTGGGTCGATTCACATAAAGAGTCGGGTGCGCCGGGACGGGGCCGTCTTCGAGGAATTGCTTCGTTGGATTTCCATCTTGTACGGAGCCGTCGTCGAACCCGTACCACTCCCCGACGGAGTTGTTCCCGGGCAGCGGCGTCGGTAGTTCTTCGAAATCATCGAGAAGGAAAATGCTCGCGGGCAATGATGCCGCGCTGGGATCCTCACCTTGCTTTTCGGTGGGGGCGTTGTCAGCCTTCGTCGAGCCGCATGCCGCGCAAGCGAGCGCCGCCATGACGATGAGGTCGGGCCAACACGCCGAGCGAGGCGTTCGTGCTTTCATCAATCGCCAGGATAGCGCGGCGCGCGTGCCCAGTGCGTGAATGTTGCTCGATCGCAGCGATCGAATCACGTACTCTCGGCGGGCTTGGCCCGTCCTCCAAGCGGAGGGCGAACCCATGAGCGTCGATTCGATACGATCTCGCACCCGGGCGTGGAGTACCGTCTTCGGACCCGCAGCTATCATCTTGGGCATCGCCGCTTCGGCGTTCGCACAGGCCGCTGACATCGCCTCGCCACCCGCGCCCGTGCCACCCCCTCCGTTCAGTGCGCCACCCGCGCCCGCGCCACCCTCTCCGGTCAGTGCGCCACCCGCGCCCGCGCCCCCCCCTCCGGTCAGTGCGCCACCCGCGCAATCTACTCCAGTAGCTCCGTCCTCCGACGCCATGCCGCCTCCGCCGGCCATCTCGACAGCCCTGGGCTTCTCGGCGGCGTCCGGCCACTTCATCGTGAGCGCCGATCGATTGTTCGGCGTTTGGGCCTGGAGCTCGACCTCTTCGCTCGACATCGACAGGTCGCATACCGATGACGCGTCGAGTGGAACGGTGGTCAATGTCTTGTGGTCCAACGGAGGAGCGACAGCGTACGAGATGCCGCGACTCGCGTTGGACGGTCGGCTCGGACCGATTACCCTGGGCGGATCCTTCGGGTACCTCTCCTCGAGGGGATCGACCAAGAGCACGACGAGCACAACCGGCTCGATGAGCATGCCTCACGAGACGGACCAAGATTTGCCCAAATTCTCGGCTTTCACGATCTCGCCGCGGGTAGGCGCCATTGTTACCCTTGGCGAACGTGTGGCGCTATGGGTGCGCGGTGGCGTCACCTACTTCCATAGCACCAACGAATCTACGATTCAGGATACGAGCACGACGGATGCGACTAGCTTCACCAGAACGAACACCACGAATCTCACCGCCTTGACATTAGATCCCGAGCTCGTGATCCTCGTCGCGCCGCACTTTGGGTTCATGCTCGGAGCCGTGGCCGACATCGGGCTCGGAGGCAGTTTCCACGTCGAGGAATCCGCGTCCGTGACGGGCGCTCCGCCCGTGCTCTCTTGGGACGAAAGGGTATCAGCCTACGGCATGTCGGCGGGCGTGTTGGGCTTCTTCTGACGCCGGAACGAATCCAAGCTCACTTGATAGCGCCGTTCGACCGATCCTCGAGGCTATGCGAACGGTACGTGCAACGCGGGCACTCGCTTCAGCGATTTTTGCGTGCGCTGCGACGGCGCCGGTACCAGCGTGGGTGGGATGGCGGGCCGAAGAGCTGGCATCGGCGCGGCCATCGAACTATACACGGCGTGCATGGGACGATGGGTGGTACTCTTGGCTGTTGGTGGAGTCATCGCCGCTTGCTCCGACAAGCCTCGCCCCGGCTTCTTACCCGACGAGATGGGTGACCCCGGACAGGGTGGAAGCATTGGCGTCTCTTCCGGAGCGAGCGGGAGCGGTGGTGCGGGGGCCTCGGGGAGCATCGCCGGTGCGGGCGGAAACGGGAACAAGGGCGGCTCTGCCGGGTCGCAGGGACTGAGCGGCAACGGCGGCGCGGTGCCGATGCCCGACGCCCGCGCCAAGGACGGCGGCCCCCCTCTGCCGCTGACATTCGATCCGAACGAGGTTTACCTTTTCGGCACCCTAAGCGAAGGCTCTTGCAGTCGCGATGCGGTTGCCAACATCAAGGCCCCCGACGCTTATGCGGCCGGCTTCTGGTGCTATCACCCGGCCTACACCGAACGAATTCGCGGCGGCAAATTGCTCTATTTGAACGGTGGGGCAGGGGCGCTGTCGCAGCTGCTCGAGTTCGTTCCCGACCTCGTCTCGTCCGCCGATCCTTCGACGATCTCCTATCCCGACGATCCCGCGTCCAACGACGTCGTCATTCCGACGCCCCCTTGCGATCCAGGTGGGGATGGCATCCTCAATGTCCGGGTGGGTCCCACGGGTCGCATCGTTCACCAGTGCGGTACCCCTGGTAGCAAGTGGTGGTACGCCGAGGATGGTTCCAAGGTGTACCAAGGAGATCTTCTGGCGCTCGGAAACGACGATCTCATTGCGGTGCAGGTCGACTCGAGTCTCCGGGGCGGTGTCGTCAAGCTGAGCGATGGCGTCGTCCATCCATGGCCCGCGGGACGCATCCCTCAGGCGATTCGCTCGCACCCGAATGGGTTTCATGTCGTCCTGCTCGTCCAGAGCACCGGCCTCCCGCAAGAGCTCTGGGAAATGGATGCGAACGGTACTGCGACGAAGCTGGGTGACTATCCGAAACTGCCCGACGGAGGCCTTCCCAATGCCTCGGCGGCGTTGACGCCCGACGACACCCTGTTCCAGATGACGCTCCTGAATACGTTCGATGCCGTGGCTCGGCTCACGATCACCGGCGCGAGCGAGATCATCTACACCGAGAAGTCCGATCCTCATGTGAAAGTGAACTCGGGATCGCTGGTCACGGGTCCGTGAGGGCGAACCTGTAGTTCGATACTTCCTTCGCGCACGCGAAGAGCTCCGTCAAGACGATCACGCCAATGCAGCATGCCCACTCTTCAGCGCGAATCCGACCCAAGTGCGAACGGTCCAGCGGGGCAGGCGAGTTCGAGCAGGTATAGTAGGCCCGGTGAGCGACCCCGAATCAACTCCATCCCGCAAACCGATCGGCCACGAGCTCGTGGGCTCGGGTCCGATGCCTGTCGTGATCCTCAACGATTGGCTGTGCGACACGTCGTCGTGGGACTGTGCGCGTGTCTATCTAGACAATGCGCGGTTCACGTGGGCGTTCGCCGATCTCCGTGGCTACGGCCGGTCGCGAAGCCGAAGCGGCGCGTTCAAAGTCACCGAAGCGGCGGCCGATGTGATCGAATTGGCAGACGCCTACGGCTGGAGGCGATTGGCGATCGTCGGGCACTCGATGAGCAGCCTTGTCGCGCTTCATCTCGCCCAGCACCATTCGGATCGTATCGCGCACACGGTTGTTATCGCTCCGCCTCCACCTACTGGCTTCGGCGCGGACGACGTGAGGCTCGAAGGCTCGCGGGCACTCGCGCTAGGTGACGACGCGATGCGCTCGACCGTATTGACGCAGATGTTCGGCAATCGACTCTCGCCGGGGTGGAGCGCCCACAAGGCGGCGCGCTGGAGGGCCAGCAGCGATCCTACCGCGGTCGCCGCATACGTCGCGATGTTCGCGCGGGACGGCCTGCCCGACCCGACTGCGCGCATTGCAGCTCCGGTCCTCGCCATCACTGGCGAACACGACGCCGAGCCGATGCGCTGCGCCGCCGTCACACGCGCGCTGTCGCCGATCTGCGATCGCCTGATCGTCGTCCCCTTCACCGATTCCGGCCATTACCCAATGCAAGAGATGCCCCCGCTCCTCGTCGCGCACGTCGAGCGCTTCCTGTCGGCCGAGGCAATCGGAGACGCCGTGGGGTCAACTGGAGAAGGTGGCTCTCGAGGCTCGACGTAGCGCCATAGGCGGCTTGCGATCTGACGGCCGTGGGTCTCATGGCTTGCTCGATGAGAGCGTGGTGCTCTTCGGCAGCGAGCCGTTGTCCCTCAAGTCGAATACCCCCATGTTTCTCACCACCCGCTCGGATCCAGGCAACTTTTTGGTATCGCGGTCCGAAGCCGAGCCAACGACCGATCCGTTCCTCGAGCAGGTGCGTCGGGGCGATCCCGCTGCGATTGACGGGGTCTATGCGCAACACCACACCACGATTCGCGCGTTTGCCCTGCGCCTGCTCGGCGATGCATCCGCGGCCGAGGACCTGGTGCACGATGTCTTCGTTGCGCTTCCGCGGGCGGCGCGATCGTTCGAGCGGCGCTGCTCGCTCAAGACCTTCCTCCTTTCGATCGCCGTCAACCAGGCTCGACGCCACGTGCGAACAGCGCATCGCCGGTGTGGCCGTCGAGCACCTGAGCCTCGAGCCGAACCATGCACTGACCAGCGATTTTCGCGGTGATCAAGCAGGCTCACCGCACTGGTCCTCGTGGAGTACCAATCTGAACAATCGTTGGCGGAGCTGGCGGCGTTTGCACTGGTCGTCGAGTCGGGCGGATTCTCGGCGGCAGCGCGCGTCCCCGCCCGCGTTCGAGGACCATGCCCGTTTTTCCGGCAGGCCGCACGCTCGTCCCGAAGACGCGTCTGTTCATCGACATGCTGGTCGCGTGGTTCGCCGACCGGCCGCCCAGCTTGGCACGTGCCGGAAAAGCAGACGCAGCGCGGCGGCTCCGACGAAGATGAACTTCCAAGTAGCGCGAGCGACAATGCCGCTCCTGACCGATGGGGCTCTGTGCATGCTACGCTCGAGCCGCAGTCGTCCATGGCATCGACCCCGACAGAGCACCTCCGGCCCCTGCGGCGCGAGGAGTACGACAAGCTCGTCGAGCTCGGTGCCTTCCACGGCGAGCACATCGAGCTCCTGGAAGGCCAGCTGGTTGTCATGAGCCCGAGCGGCCCGCCGCATTACTCTGCGATACAGAAGCTCGGCGAGCTGCTCATACCGGCCCTGATGGGGCGCGCGACCGTGCGAATTCAAGGCCCTTCGCCGCGCTCGATCTCTCGGAGCCCGAGCCCGATGTCGCCGTCGTCCCCCTTGGCGACTACCACACGGCGCACCCCGATCGTGCCCATCTGATCATCGAGGTCGCCGAGTCATCGTTGTCCCGCGACCGCGGCGTGAAGCAACGTCTGTATGCGGCGTGCAACGTGCCCGAGTATTGGATTGTCAACGTGGGCGAAAGGCGCATCGAGGTCTACACGGAGCCAGCGGACGGCGCTTACGCCAACGTTCGTCACGTCGACCGAGATCAGAGCATATGGCCCCTGCGTTTTTTGGATCTCGAAGTGCGGGTGAGCGACTTTCTGAAATGATCTAGACGCGCTGCGCGGTCTCGATGAGCTCGCGGGCGCGCTCGGCGACCTTGGCGCCGTCTTCGCGGTGCTTCATGAGAAGACCCATGGTGTCCTGCACGAGCGCCGGATCGAGCGAACGCGCGCCCAGCAAAATGAGCGCGCGAGCCCAGTCGATGGTCTCTGAAATCGAAGGCGCCTTGCGCAAGTCCATGGCGCGGACCTGGTGAACGAAGGCCACCAGCTCGCGCGCCAGGGCCTCTTCGATGTTGGGCACCCTCATGGCCAGGATGGCGAGCTCGCGCGACGGCGCGGGATAGTCGAGCTGGGCATGCAGGCACCGTCGGCGAAGGGCGTCGGTCATCTCGCGCACGCCGTTGCTGGTGAGTACGACCAGGGGCCGGTGCGTTGCGCCGATCGTGCCGATCTCGGGAATCGTGATCTGAAATTCCGAAAGGACCTCGAGCAAGAACGCCTCGAACTCGGGATCGGATCGATCGACCTCGTCGATGAGCAGCACGGCCGGGATGGCGCTCTGCAGCGCCGCCAAGAGAGGCCTGGGGATGAGAAAGCGCTCGCTCCAAAATGCGGCGTCGTTGCGCCCCACGACATCGGCGGCCTCGGTGAGCGAGGTCACGCCGGCCATGTCCTTGGCCACCACGTCGCGCAAGAGCTGCGTGTAGAGCATCTGCTTGGCGTAGTCCCACTCGTAGAGCGATTTGGCTTCGTCGAGCCCCTCGTAGCACTGCAGGCGGATGAGGGGTCGACCCAGTGCCTCGGCGGCAGCCCGCGCCAGATCGGTCTTGCCTACCCCGGCGGGACCTTCGACGAGAAGGGGCTTATCGAGTCGCAGGGCCAGCCACAGCGACATCACGATCGACGGATCGCCCAGGTAGCTGGCCCGAACCAGCGACCGCTCGAGCTCGGCGGGCGTGGCCGGTGGTCGAAACGGCGACGCGGGCAGCGCGGCGGCGATCTGCGGAGCGCGGCGCGCGCGAGGCGCGGGCGCCGGGGGCGCGGGCTCCGGTTCAGGCTCGGGCACGGGCTCGGCGCGAAGGAATTCGATGATCGGCTCTTCGGAGCTACCTGGATCGACAGGCAGCTCGGGATCCGTGGGTAGCTTTCGCGCCACCGGTGGAGCGTGGGGCGGTGCGTAATGGGAGGCGGCATCAGGTGCGGCACCCGGGGGCTGAGCGCGGTTCGACGGCAGGAGCGGCGGCGGCGGGACGCTCTGAACCTTGTGGGGAGCGGGCGCCGGAAGCGATCCGGGCCGGCGCTTGGGCCGTGGATCGTGGGGTGGGTCGCCTGCCATGGGCCGCAGGCTAGCAGGTTTCGCATGATGGATGGTTCCGCGCCGGATGAAACCCGGGCTATCATCGCCGTTCATGTCCCGCGACGAGCTCGTGCGAATCGACGACAGCGGTGTCCTGCATCCGGTAGGTCGCCTGGCGAGCCAGAGGATGCGGGCACGCAAGGGTGCCTTTCGACTGATGCCGGCTCCCTCGCACGTGATGTTTTTTCGCTACGTCGGTGAAGACGGCGAGCGCGACGAGGACGATGGCGCCATCATCCGTCTGGCCGGTGAGGTGACAGCCCCGGGAACCTTGTGCGACATCGTCGGGCTGGTCGCGCAGGCTGGATGGAAGGGCGAGCTGGTCGTCGTGAGCGGCGACGATGCGCGCTCGCTGTTCTTCGAAGGCGGCAACATCCTGGCCGCCCAAACCAGTGTCGTCGGCGAGCGACTCGGTCCGCTGCTCTACCGGCTGGGCGTGCTGAGCCAGCAGCAAGTCGAATCGGTGCAAAGCTCGATCAGCGAGGGTCGCCGGTTCGGCGAGGTCGCCGTCGAGCTCGGCCTGATCTCGAGCGAGAAGCTCTACGAAGTGATGGGCAAGCAGGCCAAGGAGATCGCATTTGCGACCCTGTTGGTCAGCGACGGCATGTTCTATTTTCTCGACCGCTACGACGCGAGCCGCGTGGCCGTACGCCACCATGTGAGCGCCAACAACCTGCTCATGGAGGGCGTCCAGCGGATGGACGAGAGCAAGTATTTTCGCGAGCGCATTCCCTCCGACAGCCACATTCCCGTTCCCATTGCCGGTCGATCCGATCCCGATCCCGATCTCGCCCTGGTCTGGCAAGCGTGCGACGGACGTCGTGCGGTGCTCGAGATCGGGCGTGTTTGCGGAATGGGCGATTTCGAGGTGACCCGCGCGCTCTTTCAGCTGGTGCAGGCTGGGTTCATCCACGTGAGCTCGCCGGCGCCCGAAGGTCCGCACGCCCTGGTTTCGATTTTCAACGATGCCATCTCCGCCATCTTCGAGGCCGCACAAAGCGCCGGAAAGGCGCCGAGCTTGCGCGAGCACCTGGCTGCATTCGCGAGCAGCATCGGCATCTACGACGCGCTCTTTGCCGGGGCCGGGCCGTCGGAAGATGGGCGGCTCGAGGAAGATCGCATCGCGCACAACATCAAGTCGCTGGGCGGCGAAGACCCCGACAACGTGCTCTCGCAGTGGTTGTACGAGTACGTAGCGTTCGCCTTGTTCGACGCCGGATCACAGCTCTCCAAAGAGGACGAGCAAACCCTTTCGCGGCGAGTCGCCGATCGCATCATGGTTCTCGCCCCCAAACCCTAGGACTCTGCCATGGCCCGCCAATACTGGCTCATCAAGAGCGAACCCAACACCTACCCGTACCAAAAGCTCGTCTCCGATGGTCGCGCGACGTGGGACGGGGTGCGCAATTTTCAGGCTCGCAACAACCTGCGCGCCATGAAAAAGGGCGATCTCGCCTTTTTTTATCACTCGAACATCGGCAAAGAAGTGGTGGGCATCGCCACCGTCACGCGCGAGGCCTATCCCGATCCCACCGCCAAGGGCGAAGACTGGTCGGTCGTCGACTTCGCGCCGGCGTTCGCGCTAAAGCAGCCGGTGACCCTCGAGACGATCAAGAACGATCCCGCCTTCGCGGGCCTGCAGCTCATCACCCACTCCCGCCTCTCGGTCGTCCCAGTCTCCGAGCCACACTTTCAGCACATCCTCGATCTCGGCGGCACCAAGAAACCCAAATAACCACGCGGTACGATCGAAGGATCAACCGCCACGACGCCAAGAGCAGATCTATTTTTTTCTGAAAACAAAAAAATCCCTTGGCGCCGTGGCGGTTCTCTTCTCGTGTCAGGGCTCGATGTCGGGTTCGACGAAGAGCCAGCGGACTTCGGGGCAGCGATCGCGGACAGCTTGCTCGAACTCGTTGATGGCGCGGGCCACCGCGTCGCCTTGCAAGGTGGAGGCGATGCGGACCTTGGCGGCGAGCACGACCTCACCCGGCCCTTGCTGCAAGGTGATGAGCGACAGAATTTCGGTGATGGGGCCGCCGGCACGGACGATGTCGCGGACGGCGCACTCGATTTCGACGTCGGCGCGCTCGCCGAGGAGGAGCGATTTGACCTCGATGGCGAGAAAGATGGCGACGACGATGAGGACCACGCCGATCCCCACGCTTCCCGCGGCGTCCCAGCGGCTGTCGTCGGTCAAATGCGCCGCCAATACGGCGGAGATGGCGAGCGCGAGCCCGACCACCGCCGCCGAGTTTTCGCCGAGAATCACGATGAGATCGGAGTCCTTGGTAGCCTTGAGGTAACCGAAGAACGAAAGCGTCTTGCGGCGGCGGTTCACCTCACGGATGTTGGAGATTGTCGCTGCCCCCTCGAGGCAAATCGAAAAGCCCAAAATGCCGAGGCCGAGAAGGAAGCGCTCGACCGGCTCGGGATGCAGGAGCTTGTGAATTCCCTCGTAGATCGAAAACATGCCGCCCAGCGAGAACAGGAGCTGCGCGACGAGAAACGACCAGAAGTACGCTTCGCGGCCGTGGCCGAGTGGATGCTGGGGCGTGGGTGGCTTTCGCGATCCCCGTACGCCGATGAGTAAGAGCACCTGGTTCGTGCAGTCGGCGGTCGAATGAATGGCCTCGGCCAGCAATGAGCCCGAGCCCGTCATCGCCGCTGCAAAGGATTTGGCTGCCGCAATGGCAACGTTGACTAGCAACGATTGCACGATGTGCGAGGTTTTTCCCTTGGACATCGTTCAGGTCACCCTGAGGACCTCGTCGACGGTGGTGATACCGGCCCGAACCTTGTCGATGCCCACGTGGCGCAGGCCGGGGATCCTCTGCCGGCGCATGACCTCGCGAAACATCTGGGGGCTGGCCTTCATCTTGATGAGCTCGCGCAGCTCGTCGGTCATCTCGAGGACCTCGAAGATGCCCGTTCGACCACGGTAACCCGTCCCGCGGCACTGAGCGCATCCTTTGGGGATGACGACCCGCGTGCCGGCGGTCAAGAGCAGCTCGTCGTCGGCGATGAGGTCCTCGGCGAGCTCTCTCGATTCGCCGCAAGCCCGGCACGTGAGCCGCACGAGCCTCTGGGCGAGCACGACGCTGACGGCGTTGGCGATGATCCAGGGCTCGATGCCGAGATCGACCAGACGCACGACGGTCTCGACGGTGTCGGAAGTGTGCAGCGTCGTCATCACGAGGTGGCCCGTAAGCGACGCTTGCAGGGCAATGGCCGCGGTTTCCGCGTCGCGGATCTCGCCGACCAGAATCACGTCGGGGTCCTGACGCAAAACGGCCCGAAGCCCGGCGGCGAACGTGAAGCCCGTGCGTACATTGGTCTGTCCCTGGGTGATCGACTGAACCTCGACCTCGATGGGATCCTCGAGCGTCACCACGTTGGCCGCGCTCGTGTCGATGAGCTGCAAGAACGAATACAACGTCGACGTTTTGCCCGATCCAGTCGGTCCGGACGTCACCAGAAAGCCTTGCGGCTTGGTCACCAGATCGCGAACCCGCGTCAGAAGCTGGGGGCTCATCCCGAGGGACGCAAATGGAATCAGGCTTTGGCCGCGCAGGATTCGGAGCACGACCTTCTCGCCCTGCGAGCAGGGAAAGGTCGATGCGCGCAGGTGGATGCGTCCCCCCGACGGCTCGAGGGTGAACTGGCCGTCCTGGGGCACGCGTCTCTCGGAAATATCCATGCGCGAGAGCACCTTGATGCGCGAGATCACCTGGGGACCAATCTCGACGGTGATTTTGCCTTGCTCGGTCATCTCGCCGTCGATGCGAAAGCGCACCTGCAGGTGGTCGCGCTTCGGCTCGAGATGGATGTCGCTCGAGCCGAACCTGGTGGCTCGACGCACCAGCTCGTCGAGCACCAACACGGCGTCGCCGTCGATGGTTCCCTCTTCGGGCCGCGTCGGGATGAAGGAG
>JBBSDY010000018.1:0-15701 GCA_038240245.1 Polyangiales bacterium | reverse complement strand
CGGGGAACTCGCCGACCATGCCGGTGGTCAGGTCGGACTTGGCCAGCTTCTCGGCGAGGTAGGGTCCGGCGAAGGCGCCGTAGGCGATGGCTTGCGCGATGCCCTCGCCGGTGAGGGCGTCAATCCCGGCGGCTTCACCGACCAGCATGACCCGCGCGGCAGCGTAGGGCTCGTGCAGCTCGAACCCTCGTTCGGCATAGCGCTTCAGGCGATAACGCTCGAGATCGAGCCCTCGCGCGGCCAGGCGCTCGGCGAGCATGGCGCGTATGTCGAGGTCGCGATCTCCCGAAGCCCCCGGCGCGCACCCAAAGGGCTGAAAACCCGCGGAATCGTCGAGCCGCAAGTGGTAGATGCCCCGGCAGACGAGCCTTTGGCCATCGACCAGCGTGGGAAAATCCCAGGCGTAGCCGGTCAGCCTTCGGTCGGAGGCGTCGAAGTGCAACAGATCACGGGCGGCGTCGCCCGGCACCTCCTCGGTGTCGAGCTCGACGACCTGCGCGCGCAAGGTTCCGGTAGGTAGACCGATCGCGCGACGTACGAAGCTCCCCACGCCATCGGCGCCCACCAAAACCGCGGCGCGGAAAGTGCCGGCGGTGCTTTCGACGACTACGCCGCTTCGTTCGACGTGCAGCGCGGTGACTCTCGCGCCCTCGTGAATGCGCACGCCGCGCTCGCGCGCGATGCAAGCGAGCGCGTGATCATATTCGAGCCGGCGAACGACACGGCCGATCGCGCCCTCGCGCACGCAGACCGTCCCATCGCGGAGCTTGAGCGATGCGCCATCGATGGGCACCGACGGAACGTCGACGAAGACGCCGATCTTGGCGAGCAGATCGTCGGCGCGGGCACCGATGCCTCCGGCGCAAAACTTGTCGCGCGGGTACGTCTCTTTTTCGAGAACGAGGATGCGACCTATCCGACTCTTGTCGGCGTGGGCAAGAAAGAGCCCGGTGGCAAGCCCGGCGGGCCCCCCTCCCACGATGATGACGTCGGCGTCGTGCGCTGCGGCACGGTCGGCTGCGTCGCCATGGGTTGCGGCGCCAATGGCAAAATCATTCGCCAGCAAGGATCACCCGATTGCGGCCCTCGTGCTTGGCTCGGTAGAGCGATTCGTCAGCGCGTTTCACGAGCGCACCTTCGGTCGCCACATCCAGCTCGGTCGACGCGACTCCCAGCGACGCCGTTACCGTCGGCAAGCCCTCGCTGGCTTTCTCGTACGTTCGAGTCGAGATGGCATTGCGGATGCGTTCGGCAACGATACGCGCTGACGATGCCGGCGTTTCGGGTGCCAGAACCATGAATTCCTCGCCGCCATAGCGGCCGGCCAGGTCGGTCGTGCGAACGGACTGCTTGATCGCGATGGACACCTCGACCAGCACCCGGTCGCCCATCGGATGACCATAAGTGTCGTTCACCGCCTTGAAGTGATCGATGTCGATGAGGATGCATGTGAAGGGATGCTTGTAGCGACGCGCGCGCAAAAACTCCAGCCCCAGGCGTTCGTCGATTGCACGCCGGTTGACGAGCTGGGTGAGCGCATCGAGCGTGGCCAGCTCGGCGAGGTTCTTGTTGGCGCGTTCGAGCTCGTCGGCCAGACGTTTGATCCGCAGCATCGACGACATGCGAATCTGCAGCTCGAGAGCGTTGACGGGCTTGGTCAAGAACTCGTCGGCACCGGCAGAGAGGCCGCGACGCTTGGAGTCGAGATCGTCGAGCGCGGTCAGCAGGATGATGGGGGTGAACGCCGCGTCGCGCTTGAACATCTGGGCGAGCTTGTAGCCATCGAGATGGGGCATCATCACGTCGAGCAGAACCAGATCGGGTCGAACCTCTTTGTGTAGCTTGAGGGCGTCGGCCAGAGTCTGAGCGGTATACACCTCGGCCTGCCACTCTCGTACGACCTTGGCGACTTCGGCGCACTGCAACCGGTCATCGTCGACGATGAGAACCCGAGCGCCCTTGAACGACTGGGCGATCTGGTCGGACGCAGCCTGGTGACCCCTCACCATCATCAGGCTATCCAACGCGCCTGTGCGATGCCGAAAAAAAGAGCTGTTTCTGACGATGGTCGACAGATCTCGTGGTAAGCCCTGAAAAACAGTGTTCCCGGCGACCATCTTCGACTTCAACGGCGTCCTGGTGGACGACGAGCTCGTCCACCGCGACGCCTTTCGCGACATCTTGACCCCGCTGGGGGTGTTTTTCACCGACGCGCAGTATGTCGAACGGTACCTGGGTTTCGACGACATCGGAGCGGTGCGCGCCATGCTCGTCGATGCGGGTCGAGCACCCACCGATGCCGAGGTAGAAGGGCTCGCTCGAGCCAAGAGGCCATTTTACATGCGCCGCGCCGAGCACGCGCTGGTCGTCTTCGAAGGCGCGCAAGACATCGTGCGCGCTCGAGCGGCCAAAGGTCCGGTCGCCATCGTCTCGGGAGCTCTGCGCGACGAGATCGCCTTTGCCCTGGGGCGCATGGGCCTCGAGGGCGTCGTCGAAATCATCGTCAGTGCCGAGGACACGGTTCGCTGCAAGCCCGACCCCATGGGCTACGAGCTGGGCATCGCCGCGCTTGCGCGCCGTCTGGGCTCCCAGCAGGCCAAAAGAGCACTGGTCATCGAAGATTCGCTGGCCGGCATCGAGTCTGCCAAAAGCGCGGGTCTCGTTTGCCTCGCGGTGGCGCACTCTTATCCCGAGGCGCAGCTCCTCGGTGCTGGCGCGGACGCGGTCGTGGCACGCATTCGCGACGCGGGCGACGACTTCATCGATGGACTCTGTGGGCGGCTCGAGCTCATGCGAGATGGATAGGGTCCGCCTCGCGATCGTTCTGACCGCTGCCTCGCTTTGTCTCGCCTGGGCGCGTCCTGTCGCCGCAGAGCCGTGGGATCGCACGACGCCCGTA
The DNA here is from genome assembly GCA_038240245.1 of Polyangiales bacterium. GTDB lineage: Bacteria > Myxococcota_A > Polyangia > Polyangiales > Polyangiaceae > DASWDH01. Next base: position 12,802 of record JBBSDY010000018.1, on the reverse strand, counting down.
CGCGGTATGACGGTGGGTCCCATCGAGAGCGCTCTGCATCCTGGGAAGGGATACGGATCACCGTCGTGCGCGCGCACGATGGCCGAGCTCGTCAGGATGGGAGCGACGTGGGTGAGCATCACGCCCTACGGACGAATCCTCGATCTTGCCCCGAGCGGCATCGATCTGACCTTCGAGGCGCCGTTCGAGCAAAATAGGAAGGCGGTTCTCGCGGCCATGCGCCAGGCGCACGCCGCCGGTCTGCGGGTCCTCATGGTTCCACACCTCTGGGTGGAGAGCGGCGAATGGCGCGGAGAGATCGATCCCCGAAGCGACGGCGGGTGGCGTCAGTGGGCCAGGGCGTATCGCCAATTTCTCCTCACGTGGGCGACCGTGGCACGCGAGGGACGAGCCGACATGTTCAGCGTGGGTGTCGAGCTGGGTAGCTGGCTCACCGGTCGGCACGCGCCCAGCTTTTTTCCGATCATCGCCGATGTTCGCAAAATCTACAGCGGCCCTCTCACCTATTCGGCCAACTGGGATGACGTCGACAACACCATGATTCTCGGCGCCCTCGACGTCATCGGCGTGAACGCGTTCTATCCCCTCGCCGAAAAGGAAGGCGCCCCATTTCCCGAGCTGCTCGAAGGCGGTCGACGCGTTGCCGAGCGGGTGCGGCGTCTGTCGGCGGGGTGGCACAAGCCGGTGATCTTCACCGAGCTTGGCTACACGACGCGCCGTGATCCTGCCGTCCGTCCGTGGGAGTGGCCCGACCGCATGAGCCAGGTCGTCGTCGACGAGCGCGCCCAGGCAGACGCCTACCGCGGCCTGCTCGCGCCGCTTCTCGACGAGCCTTCGTTTCTGGGGTTCTTCGTGTGGCGCGTCTATGCCGATCCCGACGACGTCTCGCAAGAGTCCGAATGGGGATTCTCTCCGCGCGGCAAGCTGGCCGAGCTCGTCTTGCGCGACGCCTACCGCGCCAGGTGGCTCGCCGACGGCTTGGACCTTGGCGGCGACGTGCTGACGCGCTTTCGCGCCTTGATTCCTGGGTCGTATTGACGAAAAACGGGCTCAGCCTTCGCAGGGGTTGCAAGGTTTAAGCGATCGCGCACCGTGCCGTTCTAGGGTTGGCGATGATGAATATGGTCAACGGCTTTCCGTGTCGTGACTGTGCGGACGCGGAGCTCGCGAAGCGAGGCATCGATCCGCTGCACCCCAAGCCGCTATCTCGAGGCAGCGAAGCCGCGTCTGCATCCAAAGCGGACAAGCTGGGTGAGAACGCTCCCAGTCCGTCGGGCGTTCTCGGAACCAAGCTCAACCTTCTGGCTTAGTCCGACTACTGGCCCCAGCCCGAGCCCATCAGCGGAAGCACGAAGTGGAAAATGGCGCCGAGGGCAACCGGCAAGCCGAAGAGCACCAGCCCGAGCGCGCCGAGCATGAAGATCTGCTCGAATGCAGGTGTGGCAATGGGATCGGGGTGGTGAAAAGCGTCGTCGGGGTGGGCGTGACGCAGGGCCGGCGTGGCCATGGAGCCGAGCGCCGCGCCGCCCAGCCAAATCGCTCCGCGGACGACACCGTAGGCGAGCAGAACCACGTTGGGGCCCACCGCGACGATGAACATTATTTGTCCGAAGGCGTGGTCGCCTCGTACGAAGAGTGCCGCCAGGAGAAACGAGATCCCGGCAGCAATAACAAGCTGACCGGCGATGCCGATCGATCGCGGGCGGGGCTCGGTCGTGGATTTGACCGGCCGGGGGGAGGGTTTTGAGCGGAGCAGCGCGCCCAAGAGCCAAACAATCCCCATCACCAGGCCGATGGCCAGGAGCACCAAGTTGGGCCCCACCGCCAAAAGGAACAGCGCCTGTCCGATGAGCTTGTCCACGAGCGGCCTCGGGAACAGCGTCTAGCACGCCTCGCCCGTCAAGACGAGACCCCCGGCGGACGGCCCGAAGTCTACCGACCTCGCAGGGCCTTGCACTCGTTTTTGGGGCCCTTGGTCGCCTGCTCGACGCACTGGCTAAAGACGGCCATCGATTCTTTCCATTGCCCCAGCTCCTGGAGGGCGGCGCCCAAGAGGAGGTAGGTTTCGGCATCGGAAGGATCGGAATCGATGGTGGCGCGTGCGGCGGCGATACCGTCGCGCATGCGGCCCCTCTCGATGAGATGGCGCACGTCCGCCTTGCTGGGAGCAGGCGCGGCCGTCGGCTCGGAGGACGGCGGCGCTTCGGCCGCGCGCGCGGCTTCGTCGGCTGCTGGCTGAGAGGGCGCAGTCTGTGCGGCCGGTTCGCCAGACGCAGGCTCTGCGACTGGCTCGACGGCCGCAGTTGCGCCGGGCGCCGGCTCGGCGGTTGGCGTCGTGTCGGTCGGGGCAGGGATCGCGATCGAAGCGACGACCTGGTGCGGCGCGCTCATCGTGGTGTCGGCAGTGATCGGTCGTGATCCCGTGAGGAGCGCCTTCACGCTCACCAGCGCCGTAAGGACGGCCGCGGCTCCCACGATCCAGCTGACGACGCGCCGCGAGCGCGCGCGTCGCTCGATGACCTCGGGTCTGCGGCGACGTTGCACGGTCTCGTCGATCTCGGGCTCGTGCGCATCGACCGACGACGGGGGAAACGAGCTACTTTCTTCGCCCCGCGCGAAAAATGCGTCTTCGTGCGCCGCTTCGTGTGCCGGCTTGCCTCCGGGCGGTGCATCGTCGCTCACCGCGCTCACCGCGCTCACCGCGCTCACGTCGCTCACCGCGCTCACGTCGCTCACCGCGCTCACGTCGCTCGGCCGCTCGGCCAGTTTTGCCCCCGCATGGCGCCTTTCGCGCTCTTTCTTTTTCCGGGACCGGGAAACCTTACTCATACTTCGCGTCGTCCTTTCCGTGTCGGTACTCAGGCGCATGGGCCCATACTATTCAAGAATCGAGCCCAAGACGTCGCGGTGAGGGTGCTCGGCGGAGCAAGACAGGATGATCGATCGAGCCAAGCCATGCAAATCACGGACGTCGTAGCTTAGTGTGAGTTCCCCCGTGGATCGATCACAAGCAGGGAGCCGATCGATGGCGCCGATGTAGGCACACGTGAAGTTGTGCCATCTGTGCCGCGCGGGGCACACGTGGCACGTGAGCCAGCAGCTTCGTGGCGCAGGCGCCACCCTTCGCCGTTCAATATTCAGTGGCGTCTTCGACCGAGGGTACCGGCAGCGCGAGGTCGACGGTGGGCACGGCGTCCTCGCCGCCATCGAGGTAGGCGTAACGGGCCAGGTTGCCCATGACTTTGGCGACGTAGGTTCGCGTCTCCTCGAAGGGGATGAGAGAAACCCAAAGATCGGTGTCCAGACCTTTCAAGCGCGTTTGCCACTTGCGCACGGCGCGTGGTCCGGCGTTGTAGCCAGCGGCTGCCAGGGGGATCGAGCCGCTGAACGACCGGAGCATCTTGCCGAGGTAGCGTCCGCCGAGCTCCAGGTTCATCGAGGGCGTTCGCAGAAGTTTTTCGTCGAAGGCGACGCCCGACTCCGCGGCGACTCGCCGCGCCGTTTCGGGCATGAGCTGCAGCAACCCAACTGCGCGCGCTCCGGACACCGCATCCGGATCGTAGGCGCTCTCTTGCCGCATGACCGCATAGATGAGTCCCTTCGGAAGCTCGACGTTTGCCTCGATGTCGCGAACGCGATCGAGGTAGGGGCGCGGGTAGAGGCACTTCCATTCCCATTCCGAAGCCGGCGAGGGCGCGCGCAAAAGCACCGCCGCGGGCACGGCGTCGACACCGATTCGGTAGAGGCGGTTGCCGCGTCCGAGCTCGGCGTACATACCGCAAAGGGCTTCTTTCTCCCGGCCCTTTTGCTCGATCACGGCGTCACGCTCGTGCGAGCGCAGGTAGATGTCGGCATCGCCGTCGAGCCCGAGGCGGTGGTAGAGAAGGGCGACGGGGGGAAGCTGGTAGTCGAGAGGCTCGCTCGCTCGTCCGTCCGACGGATCGATGATCGGGGGAAGGGGCGCGCCATTTTGCGCGATGCGTGCTCGCGAAGCGGTCGCCGCCCAGCTGAGCGGTTGCGCGTGAATGACGTCGCTCCAGAGGGCGATGGCTCCCTCCTTGTCGCCAGCCTTCACCGCCGCGACTCCCTCGAGCTCGCGGATGCGAGCCGCATCCGAAGCGCTCGCGGCAGCGGCCAACGAATGAAGCTCGCTCCTCGCTGCGGCATGGCTGCCGCCGGCCAGGTACGCGAGCGCACGCTCGTAGGTGGCGACGTCGCGCTGCTTGCCGCCCGGAAACTTGCGCAGGTAGGTGGTGTAGCCGGTGCTCGCGTCGGCCCACGCGCCGTGCAGGAAGGCGAGCCGCGACGCGAGGTACGTTGCTTCGTCGGCAAACGAGCTGTTCGGAAAGCGCCGCGCCACGGCGCGGTAGTCGTTGGCTGCCTCGTCGTCGTGATCAGCGCGTGACTTGGCGCGCGCAGCGTAGAAAAGCGCTTCGGCTTGACGACCGCCGGGCTGGCTGGCCAGCTTGGCGAAGAGGGCGGCGGCCTTTTCGTAGCGACCGCGCGCCTTGTACAGCGCGAATGCGCGCGCCCAGGCGATATCGTCCTCATCGGCCGGTACGGGCGATTTTCCGGCGCGTGCGAGCTCGTCGAGGGCGTCATCGGTGCGACCGGCCTCGACGAAGCGTTCTGCTCTCTGCATGCGCTCTTTGCCGGTGAGCGGTCGGCCCGGATCGAGCCTCTCCAGGGCGACGACCGCTTCTTTCGCGTCGCTGCTCGCCGGCGCGCGCAGCACCACGAAGCGCGCGTCGTCGGCCGCGATCGAGCGTTGCCCCGAAGCTTCGGCGAGCCTCAGCCGGAGCATGCGTACGGAGACGTCGCTCGCGTCACCCTTGCCCGCGGCGACGGCCTTGTCGGCCGCGCTTCGGGCCTCGGCCGCCATGCCGGCCTTGTCGAAGGCAGATGCGGCGCGCGCCAGACTCTTCGCGCCCCCTTGTTTGGCGAAGTAGTCGGCTGCCGGCGCGAATGGGCCGACGTTGGCCTGGCACTCGGCGCGCCACTTGTCGAGATCGTCGGCGATGGGAGAAAGCTCTTTCTCGAGCCCGGCGAATGCCTCGAGCGCGGTCGCATAGTCCGCGCGGGCCATCGCCACCCGACCTTGCACGAGGCGCACCGTGGGCTTTTTCTTTTTGTCATCGGGCAGCGCAGCGATCGCCGTTGCGGCCTCGCTCCACGCCTCGCGGCGAACCAGCTCGATGAACGCCTCACCGTCGGCCGCATCGCCGGCGTCGTCGGGCGCAAGATCGGTGAGTAGAATCTTCGCGACCTCGGCCGAAGCGCTGGGCGACGGGGTCGGCGAACGAGAGAGACAGCTCGCCGGATGCCGCGAGCACCCCATGGCGAAGAGCACCAAGGCGAAGCGCAATCGACCCATCGCCACGACGGTCAATCTGGCACGGGCTGTCGAGGTTCTCGTACCCATGGCTCGGTCAGAGGGCGAAAGCGCGCCTGGGCCCGCAGCCCGCCCATGATCGAAGCGAGACCCCACTGCAGGCGATTGACGAAGGTGGAGTCGGGCGGAGGGTGGATGGGCTTGGGCATTTTCGGAACCTTGCCATCCTGCATCAAGATTTTTTTCTGTCCGCGCACGAGAAACGCGATCGCCTCGCGTGCGACCTCGGGCGACCACTGAAAGAGCGCGTTCGAGGTGATGGGAGATAGCAGCTCGATCGTGTACGAGCGGTAAAGCGTCCAGCTCTCTTCGTCCTCCGGATCGTAGCCGAGCACCTCGGCACAGGCGCGATCGAACTCTTCCCAATTTCCATCGAGCGCTGCCGTCATGTAGCGTTTCATGCCCAGGAGCAGATCTTCGGGCAACACTTTGACGCAACCGAAATCGAGGAACGCGACGCGGCCTCCTCCCAAAAACCGGTAGTTGCCGGGGTGGGGATCGGCGTAGAGAATTCCGTAACGCAACATCGAGCGGAACATGAATTGCCAGATCGTCACGCCAGCCTGGTTGCGGTCCTCCTGGGAAGCGGTTTCGCAGAACTCCTTGTAGGTCTGGCCGCCGATGAGCTCGGCGGTGAGCACGCGCCGCGTCGAGAGCGAGTGATTGACGCGCGGGATTACAACGCCGGGGACGTCACGATTCATCCGCCGAAATGTGCCGGCCATCATCGCTTCGCGGGTGTAGTCGAGCTCGTTCAGAAAGACGTCCTTGACGTCTTCGAGGGTCTGCTTGGTGTGGTACTTGCGAAGCACCGGCGAAGAAAAGGCCTCGAGCAAGGTAAGGCTCTTCAGGTCGTTCTCGATCGCCTTGTCGATCCCGGGATACTGCACCTTCACCGCCACGAGCTCTCCACCGTGGGTGACGGCGCGGTGCACTTGCCCGATGCTCGCCGCGGCGAACGGTTGCCGCTCCCACGAGGCGAACACTTGATCGGGGGGAGCGCCGAGCTCTTCGCGAACGACGCGAATCGCGGCCTCGGCCGACAGGGGAGGAGCCTTTTCTTGCAGCTTGACCAGCACCCGCTGGAATTTTTCTTCGTAGCCGGGCGGAGCGAGACCGTCGATGTAGCTCGCCATCTGTCCGAGCTTGAGCGGCACGCCTTTCATCTCGCCCAGCGTCTTCAACATGGCGTGCGCGGCCTTGCGCGCGTCGGCCAACATTCTTTCGCGCACCTTCTTGGCGTCCTCTTCGGTCCGCTTCACTCCAAAGGCGCGTTTGGCGCCCTCGATGGCGATGGGGAGCGCGTGGGGAGCCAGGGCGCCCAGTCGGGCCAGACGCCCCAGGCGGGAGGTCGGCGGTCGGGACTTCGCCGCGGGCGGTGGTTGCGACGGACCCGCCGGAGGCGGGCTCTTGCTGTCGGGACCCTTCGCCATGGTGGGGGTGGTTTTTAGCACTTTTCGCGCGCGAGAACTCGGGCTGACGCGGCAATGCCAGTTGGACTAGACTCGCCGGTCATGAAGACGACGAGGGCGGTTCTGGCGGTGGTCGCAATTAGCAGCCTTTCAACGCTTGCTTCGGTGGGTTGCAACAAGAAGGAAGACGAAGCGCCTGCCCCCAGCGCCTTGGCACCTGCCGCGCCACCCCCGCCGGCTAGCCCGCCGCCGGTGGCCGCGACCGAGGCGCCCAAAGTCGTTGTCTTGAGCAAGCCCTTGCCGAAGGGCGACGGCGGCGTGCCCAGGGCCGACGCGGGCATCGTCGTGCTCCAACTCGCCGACGGTGGCAAAGTGGCGTTTCCCACCATCCCGGTGATCCCCGTCTCGGCGATCCCAGGAATTGCGAGTGCGGTCCTGGGAGGCGTGATCGGTGCCATCCCGCCCAACCTGCTGCCTCCCGCGGCACTGCGCGACAAGTAGGGCTCCGACCCCACCCCGCCGATGTCTGCCTCCGTCGAGCCCGTCGAACCTTCGCTTCCTCGTAGCGTCGGCAGGTACACGCTCTTCGACAAGATCGGGCGCGGGGGGATGGCCGATATCTTTTTGGCGCGAGCGCAAACCGATCTCGGCGTGGGAAGGCTGGTCGTCGTAAAGCAGATCTTGCCGCACCTCGCCGAGAGCCGCGAGTTCTCCGAACTGCTCATCACCGAGGCCAAGCTGGCGGCGCGACTCGATCATGCCAACGTGGTGCAGGTTCACGATCTCGGCCGGACCGACGGCTTTCTTTACATCGCCATGCAGTACGTCGAGGGTTTCGACCTGACCGAGCTGCTGCGCCGTTGCTCGCGCACCAAGACGGCTCTGCCGGTGCAGTACGCGCTGCTCATCATCATCGAGGCGCTTCGCGGGCTCGACTACGCGCACCGTCGCACGATGGAAGATGGCCGCCCCCTCGGCATCGTTCACCGCGACGTCTCGCCGTCGAACATCCTCATCAGCCTCGAAGGTGAGGTCAAGCTCTGCGACTTCGGCATCGCCCACGCCAACGACGTGGTGACGAGCGCTGCCTACTCGGACGACGTCATCAAGGGCAAGGCCGGCTACATGAGCCCCGAGCAAGCGCGCGGCGATGCGCTCGATGCTCGCGCCGACGTGTTCGCCATCGGCATCGTTCTCTACGAGCTGCTCGCCGGGCGCAGGCTCTACAAGGCCGGCGAGGGAGGAATGTCGCTCTTGGATCAGGCACGCGCCGCCAAGATCCCCGATCTACCTTCGCGTGGATTGCCGCTCGAAGAGAGCATCTTTGCCATCGTGAAGAAGGCCCTCGCCCCCCAGCGCGACGATCGCTATGCAAGCGCGCAGGTCCTCCTGCGCGATCTCGAGACGTATGTCGCAGAGTCGAAGCTGGTGGCCAGCCCGCTGCGCTTTGGGGACTGGCTGATCGAGAGATTCGGTGACGATCTCGTTCAGCAACGCAGCGCCCGCGAGCTCGCCGCCCAGGCGCTCGATGAGGTCACCCAGGCCGACAAACCCGAGTTTTCGCCGCCGCCGCCTTCGGGCGGGCGAAGGTCCTTTGCTCCGGCCGCCGCGTCGGCTCCATCGCTCGCTCCTGCCGTCGCTTCGAAGGCTCCCCCCGTCGCTTCGAAGGCTCCCACCTACGCTCCGGCGCGCCCCACGGGCGGTGTCTGGTTCGGGCTGGCCGGCCTGTTGATCATCGGTCTCATCATCTACTTCCTGGCAACGCGCTAGGTGGTGATGATTGCCGATGTTGCGGTGCCGGTGCCGCTGGGTCGGCCTTTCTCGTACGAGGTACCCGCTTCGCTCTTGACCCTGGTCAGCCCCGGGATGCGCGTTCTCTGCCCGTTCGGGCCGCGCAAGACGCTGGGTGTCGTGCTGGACGTCTCCGACCGCGAGCCGACCTTCGACAGGAGCAAGCTCCGGCCCATCGCGGCCGTCGTGGATCTCGAGCCGGTTCTGCCTCCCGAGCTGCTCGCGTTCTTGCGCGAGCTGGCGAGCTATTACCTGGCGCCCATCGGCGAGGTGCTGCGCATGGCACTGCCCGCGCTCGAAAGAACGCAGGTGCGCGCCATCAAGGAGCACGATCACGAGGGAAAGAGCCTCAAGGGACGAAAAGTGGGAGGGCGAGAGATCACGATGGTCAAGCTGCGCAAGGAGCTTGCCGCCGAGCCCCACCCGCCGGGCATCAAGCTGCGCGGGCGAGCCGTCGAGGTTCTCGAATATTTGTTGGCCTGTCCGGAGACGTCAATACCGCGTCTCGAGCAGCGCTGGAAGGGGGCGCGCGCGGCGGTGAAAAGACTCGCCGCTCTCGGTCTCGTCGACCTCACGCGTCGCGAGGTCCCCTCGAGCCCGTTCTTCGCCGATCCCGTTGATCGCGACGTTCCCCCGGCGCTCAACTCGTTCCAGGAGCGTGCGACCGAGGCGTTGCGCGATGCGCTGGCGAGCGGATTGGCTCGTTCGTTTTTGCTTTTCGGCGTGACGGGATCGGGCAAGACCGAAGTCTACCTGCGCGCCATCGCGTCGTGCCTCGCGGCGGGCAAGGGCGCGTTGGTGCTCGTTCCCGAAATCGCTCTCACCCCCCAGCTCGTGGGGCGATTCCGTGCCCGCTTCGGCGACGACGTTGCCGTGATCCACAGTGGCCTCAAAGAATCCGAGCGGCATCTCATGTGGCAGCGTCTGCGCAGCGGCGCGGTGCAGGTCGCCATCGGCGCGCGCTCGGCGCTCTTTGCTCCGGTGCAAAAGCTGGGGCTCATCGTCGTCGACGAGGAGCACGACGGATCCTTCAAGCAAGAGGAAGGCGCGCGCTACCACGCGCGTGACATGGCCCTCTTGCGCGCATACCGCGCCGGGGCGGTGGCCGTGCTGGGATCGGCGACCCCTTCGCTGGAGAGCGAGATGCTCTGCCGACAGGGCAAGCTGACGCGCCTCGAGCTCCCCGAGCGCGCCCATGCGACGGCGCTTCTGCCCAAGGTCGAGCTCGTCGATCTCAAGCGCGTCGGGCCGGGGCCTTCGGGCCATCCCTTGCTTTCGCTTCCTCTGCACCGCGCCATCGAGCAAACCCTCGCCGCCAACGAGCAGACGATTCTCTTTCTCAATCGCCGTGGGTTTGCGCCCAGCGTCATCTGCGAAGGCTGCGGAACCATCGTTCGATGTGGCTCGTGCTCGGTGGCGCTCACGTTTCACCGTCGCCAGGGGCTCGTCTGTCACTATTGCGACTTTCACTGTGCTCTTCCCGACCAGTGCCCTGAGTGCCGCGGCAAGCTTGCTCTCGAGGGGCTCGGAACCGAAAAGCTTGAGGCCGCGGTGGCCGCCGCCTTTCCATCGGCGCGTGTGGCTCGACTCGATCGCGACGTTGCGTCGGGGGCGAAGGCCGAGCAAGTCATCGAGCGCGTCCGTTCGGGTGAGGTCGACATCCTGGTCGGCACGCAAATGGTGACCAAGGGCCACGACCTTCCGCGGGTCACCCTGGTGGGTGTGATCAACGCCGACGCTTCGCTCTCCATGCCCGATTTTCGCGCCGCCGAGCGAGGGTTTCAGCTGTTGGTTCAGGTGGCCGGCCGGGCAGGGCGCAGCGATCGCCCGGGAACGGTGCTCATTCAGACGAGGGACCCCGAAAACCCTGCCATCGTCTTTGCTGCGAAACACGACGTGCGCGGTTTCGTGGCGCGCGAGATGGTCGACCGAGAAGAGGGCCCCTATCCGCCGTTCGCACGTCTGGCCATGATCCGACTCGACGGCGTCGAAGAACGTCAGACGCAGGAGGTTGCCCAGGCCGTCGCCGATGTTGCGCGGCGTGCCAAGACGCCACAGGCCGAGCAGGTGGACGTGCTGGGCCCGGTGGCTCCGCCCCTCGCCCGCCTTCGGGGGCGATTTCGGTTTCAAGTTTTGCTTCGCTCCAAAGAACGCCCCCCCCTGCGTGCCTGCCTCCATGCTCTGATGCCGCACCTCGATCGACTGGGGGGCAAGGTCCGGATTGTGATCGACGTCGATCCCGTGCAGATGATGTAGGGTTGGCAACGTGCGTGGCCTGTTAGGTTTTTCGATTGCTCTCGGAAGTTTCGTCGCCGTCTCGATGACGGAGCGCGCCGCTCATGCCTTCGAGCGGCAATGGCACGTCGGCGTCGACGGCGGCTACGCGGCGCTGTTCGACGACACGTCCAGCGGATTCGGCGGCGGGGCTCACCTCGCCTACGGTCTCACCGACGCCTTCAACGCGCTCGTCGAGGTCGACGTCACCCGGCAGCCCAGCGCGGGCACGACGGTGTGGAGCGGCGGAGCCGGTGTGGTCTACACGTTCGACGTCGCGCGCGCGGTTCCGTATGGCGGCGTCCTCGGTTCGGGCTACAAGCTCTCGGGCGATCTTTCCAAGTGGGCTCCCGGCTTTCAGCTGGTGCTGGGACTCGACTACCAGATCGAGCGAAACTGGGGCATCGGCGTCGAGGTGCGCTGGCACACCATCCTGGCAGTAGAGCCGGTGGGAACGACGGCGTACATGACGTCGTTTCTGAAGGCCGAGTACCGCTGGGGATTTTAGCGATTCAGTACGACGCGTCGGCAGGCACCCTCAGCTCGATTGCCGACAATGCCAGGCTCCCCGTGGTGCAACCTAGCTCGACGCCCGACGAGCCGACGGTGATTCGATACGGTCCGAGCCTGCCCCACGTTTGCCCGCCGCCGATCTCGCCTGACTGAAAGTCATCGACGTCGAGACCCTGGAGGCTCAGCGTTCCCACGCCGAGACCGCCCGCAGAGAATGCGTAAACGTAAGCCAGGTAGTCGCCTTCGATCGCGGGGAACCTGACGTAGTCCGCCGCCGACAACCGGTAACCGCTTTGAATCACCTGGACCAGCGGGCCATCGACCTTGGGGTAGAGCAGAGCGCTTTCGTCGAACGCGCCACCGCTGCTCGTCAGGGCGGCAGGCGCTGCCGACCAACCTTCGTCGCCGATGGTAAGCGCGGGACCGTTGAAGTCGATGCCTCGTGAAAAACACGAGATCTTGCTGGCTCCGCGTGGCTCGTAGCCCCATACCAGGCGCCCGTCTTGGTAGACGGTGATGCGGTCGGACCGAGACAAGGTGCCTCCCGCCCGAAAGGAGTAGTGGGTCCGCTGGTCGAACTGCTTGGCGTCGTTGCCGGCATTCATGTTCTGGTCGACCTTGACCACGTCGCCGGGCAACAAGGGGTGCGACTGGGTGAAGCGGATTTGCAAGAAGGCGTCGAAGTCACCGCCGCTGCCATCGGTGGTGCGCAGGATCTGCCACGATGTTTCGGTGCTGATGTCCGTACCTGCCGAAGGCTGAAGGAGCGTCGAGGTGACGTTGGGGGTGGTCAGCGGCTCGGCGACGCCGTTGCGCTTGAAATAGTAGCGCAGCGACAACGACTTCAAGTCGACGACGTCAGAGCCGGTCGCATAGAGCAGCGTGATCCGGTTGTCGATCTTGGCGGTCAGTGGTTGCTCTTGAAAGGCGAGGTACTCGAGCTCGAATCGTGAGCCGCACACGTTGGCCGAGCAGCTTCCAAGGAGACAATCGGAGTCGGAGACGCAATCTCCCACGGTGCATGGCTGGCATTCGCCCCCGCCACAGTCGATGTCCGTTTCGCTGCCGTCCCGTTTTAGATCGTAGCAAGACGAGGGGTGGGAAGGCACGAGCGAGCCACAGCCCGCGTCCGCGGTGTCCGATGCTTCGGGCGTCTGCGGCGCGCCGTCGTTCGCGTCGCTCACCGAACTGGTGATCGCTCCAGCTTCCCGGGACGCCAGCAGGTCGTCGGGGTAGCATCCGCCCATCGCGATGGCCAGTAGCGCGGCCAGTCGCAGCCGATCACAATCCGCCATCCCCCCCCAGCGCCTGGAGTCGAGCCCGCATGGGCTCTGCATACATCCCCGAAGGATGCATTTCCAGCATCTGCTGAATGGCGGTCCGTTCTTCTTGATCGCGCCCCACCGCGCGCAGCGCCCGG
>JBBSDY010000017.1:0-16208 GCA_038240245.1 Polyangiales bacterium | reverse complement strand
AGCGTTCGTGATGGACGAGCAACTCTACGACGACGTGCAGGAGCTCGCCCGCGACCTCAAGCACAACCCGTGGAAGTTCTTCTGGCGTGAGTAGCTAAGCTAGTCGGCCGAAGCGTCGTTGTCGTTCACGGCGCCGGCCGTACCCGCCATCCCGCTGCCGCCCGCGCCGGCCGAGCCGCCCTTGCCTGCGCCTCCGCCCGAGCCGCCCTTGCCTGCGCCTCCGCCCGAGCCGCCCTTGCCCCCGCCCGCGCCGCTTGCGCCGCCCGCATTGCCCGCGCCTGCGCTACCGGACGCGCCTCCGGCGCCAGGTGTCGACGCATCGCCCGCGGGCATCATCATGGCGCCTCCGGCTGCGCCCCCCTCTTCGTGCAGATCGACCTTGGTCAGATCGCTGGTGCAAACCTTCGCGCCGGTTGCATCGGCGATGCAGACGAGCCCGGCCGAGCACTCCGAAGCGCGAAAGCACGTGGCGCCCTGCACGCCTTCCTTGGCCGGCCCTCCGCAGGCGGCCACCGCGCCACATACCCCGAGGAAGGCCGCGGCGATGCGGGTCACGACTCGGTCCATGACCCTCAACCTATCACGAAAGTGATCGCGATCCGCGACAGCGGTGGTAGGGTCCTGCGCACATGCCCACCAGCGTGCTCGCCCACATCACGGGAACCGTCTGGAAAATCGAGGTGAAAGCCGGCGACACGGTCGAAGAAGGGCAATCCCTGGTCATCATCGAATCGATGAAGATGGAGATGCCTGTCGAGTCGCCGGCCGCCGGGAAGGTCGACTCCATCGCGGTGGTCGAAGGCCAACCCGTCGAAGAGGGGGCCATCCTGCTCACGCTGGGGTAGGGGCACCTGCCGGGTGACAACGGGCTGGCCAAACCTACCGAACTACACTAGGTCTTTGCTCCACCGCGCCGGCACGCTAGGCTATTACGCGCGCTTGCCACTGACGGGCGCAAGCGGTTTCGTTTTCGCAAAACTTTCGCAGGAGCCCCGATTCATGGCCGAACAGAAGGAAAGCTCAGTCCTCTTCTCCCTCAAAGAGTTGATGAACCTCGAAGAGGACAGAATCAAGACCGAGGACGACGAGAAGAAGCGCCGAGCCGAAGCCGACGTGCAGGCCAGGGTCGAAGCCGAGCGACGCGCCCGTGACCAGGAGCAAGCGCGCCTCCAAGCCGAAGAAGACCGCCGCCGCAGCGAAGAGCAGCGAACCAAGGAAGAAGCCACGCGCCTCGATGCGATCCGCCACGGCGAGATCGAAAAGGCCCGCGTCGAAGCCGAGCAACGCGCCCGCATGGAGGCGATGAGCAAGCAGCAGGAGCACGAGCGACATCTGTCGACGCTCCACCACGACGAGCACAAGAAAAAGCTGCAGCGCATGGTCACCTTCAGCATCGTCGGTGCGGCCATCCTGCTCATCGGCGGCCTCGGGCTCTACCTCGGCAAGATCAAGCCCGAGACGGAGGCCCGCGAAGCGGCCTCGCGCGCCGCCATCATGCAGCAAGCCGAAGAGGCCAAGCGACTGCAACACCAGCTCGACGAGCAGACGACCAAGGTCAACGATCTGTTGGGGCAGCTCTCGTCGGCCCAGGACGACAAAACACGCGCCGAGCTCAAAGCCAAGCTGGCCGAGGCACAGAAGGCGCAGCAGGGGCTCGTCCGCGCGGCAAGCGGCGGCGGTGCCAAGCCCGCTGGCGATTCTCCGCCGCCCAAGAAAGCCTGCAACTGTCAGGCTGGCGATCCGCTTTGCTCGTGCCTCTAGGGGCCTGAGCCGGCGGTCCCATGTCGCACAGCCGGATCGTCTTTCCGCTCGATTACCCGAGCCTGGCCGAAGCACGTGCCGGGGCCGCGAGGGTGCGTGGCGCGGTGGGCGTGCTCAAGGTAGGGCTCGAGCTCTTCGTCAAGGAAGGGCCGGCCGCGCTAGCGATCGCCAAAGAGAACGGGGCCGATCTCTTTGCCGATCTGAAGCTCCACGACATCCCCGAGACGGTCGAGCGAGCAATCGCGTCGCTTGCCCCTGCCGACGCTCGCTTCGTGACGGTCCATGCGGCGGGTGGACAGGCCATGCTCGCGCGCGCCGTCGAGCGCGCCGATCGCGAGGCGGGGGGACGGCTGACCGTGCTTGCGGTGACCGTGCTCACGTCGCTCGACGATTCCGATCTGGCGGCGCAGGGCGTGGTGGGCCGGGCCCAGGATCACGTCCTGAGGCTGGCGCGTCTGGCCTGGAGCGCGGGCGTGCGCGGCTTCGTGTGCTCCCCCGCCGAGGTGCGCTCGCTTCGAACCGAGCTTGGCCCCCACGCGATTCTCGTCACCCCCGGCGTTCGTCCGGCGGGCAGTGCGGCCGGCGACCAAAAGCGTATTGCCACCCCGGCGCAAGCCATCGCTGATGGAGCTGACTTCATCGTCGTTGGAAGACCGATCCGCGATGCGGCCGATCCAGCCGCCGCGGCCCGCGAGATCGCGGCCGAGGTGGCGCGGGGCGTCGCGTAGACGTGCGCCTGGTGATGGGCTTGCAGCCCGTGCGAGAAGCCGTCCGGGCCCACGGCGACAAGATCGAGCAGGTCATGGTCGAAGAGGGCGATCAGCCCCAGCTCGAGGCGCTGGCGCGCTTTGCTCGCGATCAGGGCGCCCCCGTGACGCGCGTCCCGCGCGCCGATCTCGACCGGCGCGCCCGCGGCGTTCGCCACCAGGGCGCGATGGCCCTCGTGCCCGAGCTGCGGCTGGTGCCCCTCGGGGAGCTCGAGGTCACCCCCGAGGCGCTCTTTCTCGCTCTCGACGAAATCCAGGATCCCCAGAACTTCGGCGCCGTCATCCGGAGCGCCGTCGCCTTCGCGACGACCGCCATCCTTTGGCCCGAGCACGCGTCGGCCCCGCTTTCGGCGGCCACGTTTCGCGCCTCGGCCGGGGCCATCGAGCACGCTGTTCTCTGTCGCGTGACATCGCTCCCCGGCGCCATCCTGCACCTGACCGAGCTCGGGGCAGAGCCCATCGGCCTCGATTCGAGCGGCGACGTCGATCTCGCCGAGATCGATCTGTCGGGACCGGTGCTCTTCGTCATCGGATCGGAAGGCAAGGGAATCAAAAAATCGGTGCGCCGCGCTTGCCGGCGCATCGCGCGGCTGCCCATGGGCGGTCCGATCGCATCGCTCAATGCCAGCGTCGCCGCCGCGATCACGCTCTACGAAGCAAAACGCCAGCGCCGATCGCGACGCGAGTAGACGGCCATCACGGCGATGGCCAGCGTGGCGGTCCACCACGGGAAATCGCCCCAGATTTCATAGCCTGTACGGGGGCCTTTCATGTAGTGCGCGATGGCATCCACCCGCTCGGGCGGCACCGCGAGCTCGGCGTGCTGGCGGGTATCGGGCACCGCGCGGGCCTCGCTGTGCGCGATGACCCGACCGACCGGATCGATGACCGCGGACACGCCACTGTTGGTGGAGCGCAAGAGGTAGCGCCGGTGCTCGACGGCCCGCATCTCGGCGAGCGCCAGGTGGATCCACGGCTCTGTCGTGTGGCCGAACCAGGCGTCGTTGGTCACGTTCACGATCATCTCGGGGTTGCCGTGGCTCATGGCGCCATTGACGAATCCGGGCAGGATGTCCTCGTAGCAGACGAGCGAGGTCACGGGATGTCCGGCGAGCGGGACGGGCTCGACCGAGGTGCCCGGCGTCAGGTGGCCAGAGTTGGGCGACCAGTCGTAGAGAACGGGAAACGTCTCGCCGAACGGCAGGTACTCTCCGAATGCCAGGAGAAAGTGCTTGTCGTAGCGGCCGACCACGTGACCTTCGGCGTTGGTGGCCAGGGCCACGTTGTAGGCGCGGAAATGCTCGGTATCCCGCCGCACCAGAAGCGCCCCGAACAGCGTGGGGATCTGCAGCCGCCGCGTGAAAAGCCCCTGGAGAAATCGGTCGTAGTCATCCTCGGGGATATTCCACATCACCGAGGACTCGCTCCACACCGCGAGCTCGGCGCCCCGCTGGCGCAGCTCGTCGGTCATCTTGAGGTGCCGGCGCAGGCTCTCTGCGTGGTCCTCGCGCGTTTGAATGAGCGGCATGTTCCCCTGCGCGATCCCGACGTGCACGGGCTCGGAAGCGAGCGCCCGGGCATCGACCTGGGTCAAGCGCACGAAGCCGACGATGGACGCCAGCACGGGCGTGAGCACGCCCAGGGCAATGAACCGCCAGTTGGGGGCTCGCTCGGCTCGACGGGACAAGATCCACTCGGCAAGAGCCAGGCTCGGCGCGGCCAGTACCAACCCGACGATGTACGGCCCGCCAAGCTCGGCGAGCTGGGTCAGAACCGGCACTCCATGAACCGAGGCGGCGAAGTACCAAGGAAACAAGAGTGGATAGACGAGCTCGCTCGCTGCGAAGGCCAGCAAAAAGACCAGCGTGCCGGGCCACCCGCGCTCGCGGGCGCGCCCGTAGAGCCAGCCGAACAGACCGATGCGCCCGCCCTGGTAAGCGCATAGCAACGACATGAGCACGATGCAGATGGGGCCCGGAAAGCCGCTGAACGTCCGCAGCATGTCGTAGAGCCAGTAAAAGCCCATCATGTTCATCGTGAAGCCCGCGATGGCCCCGATCTCGAGGCACCTTCGCGCTCGCTGGCCCTCCATAGCCACCACCATCGGCGCGAGCGCGAAGAGGGAGCACCACCAAAGGGGGAAGCCGAAGATTCTCTCGGTCGCTGCGAAGCCCAGAAAATAGAGCGTTCCGGTGGCAAAGGCGAGCGCATAGGCCCCACGGCGACTGACCGCCGTCGCGGCCGGGGCTGCGATCGGCGGCACGACCACTTCTGGAACCGACTTGACGGAGTCCGACACGCGCGGGAATTTCTCTTCCTGCAGAACCCTGGCAGCCTGGCCTACTGGGTCCGCTTGATCACGTGAAACCCGAAGTCGGTCTCGACGATTCCCGAAATCTCACCGGGCTTGAGCGCGAAGGCCGCGTCGCCGAAGGGCTTGACCATCATGGTCTTGGGAAACATTCCGAGATCGCCACCCTTGGCGCCGGATCCAGGATCGTCGGAGTACTCCTTGGCCAGAGCGGCGAAGTCCTTGCCGGCCTTGGCCTTCTTCAGGGCCTCCTCGGCGCGCTTTCTCGCCTGGTCCTTGGTGCGGGTGATGGTGGGCGCCGCGTTGCGCGACTCTTTGTATGACACCAGGATGTGGCTCGCGCCGATCTTCTCTTCTTCCTTGGGCGGCGGGGCCTGGACCTCGCGCAGCTTGGGCGGCGGGCTGGGCGCCGCGACACTGCCGAGCGCAGCCGGCTTGGGCTCGACCTCGGTCTCGGGAGGCGAGGTCAAGGCCGCACAGGCCGAAAAGAACACGACCGGAACGAGCGCGGTGAGGGCGCGAAGCATGGGGCGGCGCATGGGCGGAGCGAAGCTACGACCATCGCCCCCCCTGCGCAAGCCGTGCGGAATCTGATAGAGAAAGCGACTTGATCCATGGCGCGCATCCTTCACATCGAAGACGATCCCGGTAACCGCCTTCTCGTTCGCAAGCTTCTCCAGGCCGCCGGCCACACGGTCACCGAGGCCGTCGACGGCCTCGAAGGCGTGCAGCTGGCTATCGCCGAGCGACCCGATCTGGTCCTGGTCGATCTCAACCTGCCGGGGCTCGACGGGTACGAGGTAACCCTCCGGTTGCGTGGCGAAGCGGCGCTCGCGGGTGTACCCATTGTGGCCATCACCGCCGAGGGCGATCGCGACACCAGCCTCGCGGTGGGTTGCGACGGGTTCTTGCAGAAGCCGATCGACGCCCGCGAGTTCGCCGAAGAGGTCGAAGGGTACCTGCGGGGCCGACGCGAGGTCAGCTCGCCCGATCTCATGGGCGTCCGCCTCCGGGAGCAGAGCCACCGCATCGTCGCCCATCTCGAAGAAAAGGTGGCCGAGCTCTCCCGCGCCAACGGCCAGCTTCTCGAGCTCGACCGCGGCCGCAAGGAGTTCTACCGCAACATCTCCCACGAGCTGGCAACGCCCATGACGCCCATCGTGGGCTACCTGAAGCTGCTCGTCGACGAGGAGCTCGGGGGATTGAACACCGCGCAGATCAAAGCCCTGCGGGCCATGGACGACTGCGTCCGGCGGCTGCGCGCGCTCATCGACAACTTGCTCGACGTTTCGGGACTCGAGACGGGCAGCATGCGGTTCATGCACCGCGACTATGACTTCCTCGACACCACGCGTCGGGCAATCGCTCGCATCGCCGATCGTCTGGCCGAGCGCCGCGTCACGCTCGTCGAGGAGCTACCCCGGGGTCCCCTGCCCGGCTGGGGCGACTCCGAGCGGCTCTCGCGCGCCATGATGCAGCTCCTCGAGAACGCCGCGAAGTTCACGCTTGCGGGCGGGCATGTCGGGGTGCGCGTGCGAAAGCTCCCGCAGGGAGCCTATGAGCTCTGTGTGGCCGATACGGGTCCCGGCCTTTCTCGCGACCGCGCGGGACGGCTGTTCGAGCCGTTCTTCCAGGTCGACGGCTCCCCCACCCGCCAGCACGGCGGCGTAGGAGTTGGCCTTGCCATCGCGCGTCGCATCGCCAGGGGTCTCGGCGGCGACGTGCGCTTCGAGTCTCCCTCGAACGAGGTCATGGAGAACATACGCCTTCCCGGTGCCGCCTTCTATCTCACGGTGGCGGCCCGTGCCCCCGATGTTCTCTTGATGCAGAAGGAGCACTGACGTCGTCCTGAGTGCCCGCGTCCACGCCGAGGATCCCCGGCCATGTCCTCCATCTACCTCGACTGGAACGCCACCACGCCTCCCCACCCCGACGTCGTCGCGGCGATGGGTGAGGCCGCGCGCTCGGCCTGGGCGAACCCCGCAAGTCAGCACCGAGCCGGCCGCGCGGCCAAGGCGCTCGTCGAGCAAGCCCGCGAGGACATCGCTGCACTCGTGGGCCTGTCTCCACGGGACGTCATCTTCACTTCAGGAGGCACCGAGGCGAACAACCTGGGTCTCTTCAGGCCGTTCGTGGGCAGAGGAGGCACACTGATCACGAGCCGTCTCGAGCACCCCTCGGTCACCCAGGTGGCCGAGCTGCTCGAAACGCGCGGCGTCGCGGTCCACTGGCTTCCCGTCCCCAGCTCCGGCCGGCTCGAGCCGCAAGACGTCGAGAGTGCGCTGGCGGCAGCGGGACCTGGGCCGCGTCTCGTTGCCGCTCAGGCAGTGAACCATGAAACGGGCGTCTGCCAGCCCGTGGGCGAGATTGCCGAGATCGCCCACCGCCATGGAGCCGAGCTCCACGTCGACGCCGTCCAGGCGGTCGGCAAACTGGGGCTGGACGCCTGGCACGGCGCCGACTCCCTCGCCATCGCGTCGCACAAGATCCGCGGGCCGAAAGGGATCGGCGCCCTCGCGGTGAGGCCCGGGATCAATGTCCGTCCTCTGTTACGCGGCGGGGCCCAAGAGCGTGGCCTGCGTCCCGGCACCCTCGATCCGGTTGCCGCTGCCGGGTTCGGCGAGGCAGCCCGGCGGGCCACTGAAGGCCCCGAGCGTTACCAGCGCCTGACGAGCCTGCGCTCGAAGCTCGAAGTGCAGCTCACCGAGCTCGGCAAAAAGCGCGGCGCAGCTCCGCTTCGCAACGGCGGCAACTCGCGCGTACCTCACGTCTCGAATCTGTCGTGGCCGGGGTGGGCCGGCGACGAGCTGGCGGCCGCGCTCGACATCGAAGGCGTGTGCGTATCGTCGGGCAGCGCCTGCGCCGCGGGAACGGCCGAGCCCTCCCGCGTGATCGCCGCGATGCTCGGCGAAGAGCGCGCCCGCAGCGCCGTTCGCATCTCGCTCGGTGACGAGACAGGCGACGAAGACCTGAATCGCGCGATTGCGGTTTTCGAACGCGTGCTTGCGAGGCATCGTTCATCCAGCTGAGCTGACGGATGAGGTGGCGTCGCATTTCGTGCGGCGCTGCATCGAAAGCTGGATCGCAACCGATCGGTATCGTTCGCTTCTTCGTCGCGCGCCCGAGGCAAAAGTGGATTTCCATTGAATGGAAACCCGACGACGATTGATCTTGTCAGATGTTCAGCGGTTTTCGTGTCTGATACGGAACATGAAACATTCGAGTCAACTCCTCGACTCTCAACGAGATCTAAACTTTATTGCGATCCCATGGAGCCCGTATGCGCCTACATTGAAAGAATCTCGATTCACGATAAAATCGGGATGAATCGTCACTGGGGCGTGGCGTCTAACTCCCAGTGGCTTGTGCCGAAGTCCTTGAGATCCGGCGGCTGTCGTGGCTTCCGGAATTTGACCATCACGAAAGAACCATGAGATAGCAGCGGACTCGGAAGTACGGCTCTGCGAGGGGCGGTCACGACCGTCCGGCAGTGCGCAGGGGTTTGAGCTTGAAGTTCGATTCACTTTCCAGGGAGAGACACACATGAAGATGACTACGAGTTGGGCATTTGCATCGACGGCAGTGGTTGCCATCCTGGTCGCGGGTTGTACGACCTCGACGACGGACGACAGCGAGGGCGGCGTGACGACGTCAGGCACGGCGGGCACCACCGGCACGGCGGGCAGCGCGGGCGCAGCTGGTTCCACCACGGGCGGGAGCTCGGGCGCGGGCGGTTCCAGTGATACGGATGCAGCGGCACCGATGTCGGCCTGCGAAACGTGCGCGTACCTGAAGTGCAACTCGATGAAGGAAGTCGACAACTGCGAGAACGACAAGGGAGCCAATGGCTGCGCCCTGTTCGTCGATGACTTTTACGACTGCCTGAAGACCGCCGATACCCAGGACAAGGTAGCCGGATGCGGTACCGACTTCGCGTCAATGGTCTCGAGCATGGGTATGAGCCAAGGCTACGTGAACGAGCTGAGCGGTTGCGTGACGGACACCGATCCGACCAAGGGATGCCTCAGCGAGTGCGGCGCGGTTGCGGGCGGCGCCGACGCCGGCACCAAATAACAAGACTTCGGCTCGGGACGTCGCGTGATCAAGACCCACGCGGCGTCCCGCGCTAGAGCTTCATCGCCTTCTTGAAGCGCTTGGCGTCGGCGAACATATCGACGTTGGTAAAGACGTACGTCGCCTCTTTGTGTTTGCCCTTGCGGGCAATGTCGGCGAGCCGCTCGATGGCCGGATCTTCGTAGCGCGACTTGTGACCGGCGGGGCCGGGCATTCGGTAGTAGGCGACGGCTGACTTGGACAGACCGTGCGACAATGGATCGCGCGCGGCGAGGGCTTGCGAGCCCGCAGCGAGCTCGTCGGTCTCGTCGCGATCCCAACCGGGCGATGGCTCGAAGACGACGCAGTCGAACTTGCGGCGCACGCTGGTGAGAAACTCGCTGACCGCGGCCTTGTTGGGACGCGTGGGAGCAAACTCGGGGGGCGCGAGGAACACAGCGGTGGTGGCCTCGAGCTCGGTGGCGACGCCGGACAGCATTTTCAGGGCTGTCTCGACCACCTTGCCGTCGCGAAAGCCCTCTTGTCCGACCTCGCGGGGCCCGAGAAGAGCAAATTGAAATCCCTCGGGTGCTTCGCGTCGCCAGCGGCGAATCGTGCCTGGACCGGGAAGCGCGATGTGCGTCTCTTGCACTTCGACGAAGAGGAACTCACGAAAATATCGGGTGGCGGGAACGGGGAATCCAGCACATCCGACAGTGATCATCGAAGCGCAAGGTATCACACTTTCCCAGCAACGCTGCCCGATCTCGAAATTTGCTGCTGCCTCGCGGGGCTCACATTCCATCGTCTGGCGCGTCGGGCTCGCCGAGCACCCGCCTCGCCAAGCGCTCACCGAGCCGGCGTGCCGATGCGCGCGTGGCATCGTCGAGCCGAAGCGCTTCGAGGCGAGCGTCGGGCTCGACCTGCATCACATCGACAGCCCGGAGATCACCGGTATCGCGCTCTTTGGGTCCGTCGGGCGCCTTTTGCACCCAGGCTCGAGCCAGAACTCCCACGCGGGTTGCGCGCGCCAGCGGCATCGTGGGGGTGCCAGGCACGGCCTTGATGCCCTCGCTCGCCGCATCGACGCGAAGCACCTCGACGACCACGCGTGGATAGTCAGCTCCAGAGCGAAGCCCCCCTGCCCTCGCCAGCCCTGCCCGCACGCCCGCTTCGACCTCGGACACCACCGCCGAGTCTGCAACGAGGGGCGAAACGCCCACGACACAAAAGCGATCGCCGCGCTCACCGCCGTAGAGGGGCCGGTAGCCGCAAGCGGCCAAGAGACCTGCGGCAACCACCGCCAAGATGTTGGCGAACCTGGCGCCGTGGCGGTTCAATTTTGTCCTTCACACCACGACGTTGACGATCTTGCCCGGCACGTAGAGAAACTTCTTGATGGGTTTGCCCCCGAGGTGCTGGGCCACGTTGGGATCAGCCTCGGCTGCGCGGCGTGCTTCGCTCTCCGGCGCATCGGGCGCGAGCGTGATGCGACCTCGCACCCTGCCGTTGACCTGGACGGCGATCTCGACCACATCATCGCGGCAAAGAGCTTCGTCGTAGACGGGCCACGCTTGGTAGGCGAGTGACGTCGGGTGCCCGAGTCGCTGCCACAATTCCTCGCCGAGGTGCGGCGCGAAGGGTGACACGAGCAGCACCAGGGCGGTGACGCCCTCGCGCGGAGGCGGAGATGTCTCGGCGAGGTGCCGCGCCAGGATCATCATCGCGCTGACGGCGGTGTTGAAACGCAGGCTCTCGATGTCCTGCGTGATCTTGCGGATGGTCTTGTGGACGAGCTTCTGGGTGGGGGCATCCATGGTGTCACCGAGCGGACCGGAGCCCAGCAGGTAGACGCGATCCAAAAACCGTCGGACCCCTTGGATGCCGTTGGGCTGCCATGGCTTGACCTGTTCCAGGGGCCCCATGAACATCTCGTAGAGACGCAGCGAGTCGGCACCGAAGTCGCGCACCACGTCGTCGGGTGACACCACGTTGCCCCTCGACTTGGACATCTTCTCGTTGTTCTCACCAAGGATGGTTCCCTGGTGGACGAGCTTCAAGAAAGGCTCGTCGTCCTTCACCACGCCTTCGTCGAAGAGAACCTTGTGCCAAAAGCGCGCGTAGAGCAGGTGCAACACGGCGTGCTCGCCGCCGCCGATGTACAGATCGACCGGCATCCAGTCGTCATACGTTTGCGGCTCGAAGAGCCTTTCGGTGTTGTGGGGATCCAGGTAGCGCAGGTAGTACCAGCAAGATCCCGCCCACTGGGGCATGGTGTTGGTCTCGCGCGCGAACCACTGGCCATCTTTCTGAAAGAATCGCCAGTCGACGGCACGCGCCAGGGGCCCGGCGGGATCGCCACCCGGCTGGTAGTTCTCTAGCTCGGGCAACACCAGCGGCAGGTCGCCGTCGGGCACGGCGATCGGCTCATCGTAGCGAATGGTGTGCGCCGCTCCCTTGCGCGGATCGCCCCCGGGATCCGCCAAATCCACCGGGAAAAAGATGGGAATAGGCTCGCCCCAGTAGCGCTGGCGCGAGAACACCCAGTCGCGCAGCTTGTAGTTCACCCGCCGGGCACCGACACCGAGCTGAATGAGGCGATCGGTGATCTTGGCCTTGGCTTCTTCGGACGGTAGCCCCGAGAAGGGACCGGAGGCGATGGTGATCCCTTGCTCGACGTAGGGCGCGTCGAGATGGTCGTGTGTCTCTCCGTTGGGCGTGATCACATGGACGATCGGAAGGCCGTACTGCCGGGCGAACACGAAATCGCGCTCATCGTGCGCGGGAACGGCCATCACTGCCCCGGTGCCGTAGGACGCGAGCACGTAGTCGGCGATCCAGATGGGCAGCAGGGCGCCCGTCAAGGGATGAACGGCGAATGCGCCGGTGGAGACGCCCGTCTTCACCTTGGCGAGCTCGGTGCGATCGAAGTCACTCTTGCGACTGGCCTGGGCGACGTAGGCTTTCACGTCGGCCATGCGATCGTTGACCGTCAGCTTGGCGACCAGCGGGTGCTCGGGAGCCAGCACCATGTACGTGCAGCCATAGAGTGTGTCGGGGCGGGTGGTGAACACGCGCAAGCGCCCGTCGTGATCGCGTAGCGCGAACTCGATCTCGCTGCCCTCGCTGCGACCGATCCAGTTGATCTGCTTCTGCCTGGTGTCCGGCCAGTCGAGCTTTTCGAGATCGGCAGCCAGCCTGTCGGCGTAGGCCGTGATGCGAAGTTGCCACTGGCGAAGAGGCAAACGGGTGACCGGATGGCCGCCACGCTCGCTCTTGCCGTCGATGACCTCTTCATTGGCGAGAACGGTGCCGAGCTCGGCGCACCAGTTAACGAGAACCTCGGATTGGAACGCCAGCCCCCGTCGAAACATCAGCAAGAAGATCGACTGCGTGAAACGCACGTAGCCGGGCTCGGTCGTGTCGATCTCGCGCGACCAGTCGTAGCTGAGGCCGAGCATGCGAAACTGGCGCTTGATGTTGGCGATATTTTGGCGCGTGGTCGTGGCCGGGTGGGTGCCGGTCTTGATCGCGTGCTGCTCGGCGGGAAGACCGAACGCGTCCCATCCCATGGGGTGCAGAACGTCGACGCCTTTCATTCGCTGGTAGCGCGCGACAATGTCGGTGGCCGTATAACCCTCGGGGTGGCCGATGTGCAGCCCGGTCCCCGACGGATAAGGAAACATGTCGAGGATGTAGCGCTTGGGGCGACCCGGATGTCGCTGGGCGCGGAAGGTTTGGTGCTCGTCCCAATACGCTTGCCATTTTGGCTCGATGGCGGCCGGATCGTACCTGCGTGGCTCGTCGGACATGACGACGTCGATCTAGCACACCGGTTTTTCGCGGTCAGGCTTTGCTGCGGTCGCGCTTCTTCTCGAGGCGTCGTCGCCGACGTAACGTCGCATCGGGACTCTCGCCCGTACCGCGACCGACCAGCTCGAGCGCGGCGAGCGGGGTCTTGGCGTGGTGCTCGTAGAGCTTGGCGAGCTCGAGCCGCAAGGCGGGATCATCGACGGAGTCGAGCAGCGAGGCAAAATCGGCAAGTGCCTGCGCCTTGTCACCTCGAGCCTTGGCGATTTCGCCGCGGGCGCGGACGGCATCGGGACCCACACCGTGGTCGACGGCGCGATCGGCGATCTGGCCGGCGAGCTCGAGCGACCCAGCGCGCCGAACCGTGCGGGCGAGGCCCACCCAATCGGCCGGGGCAAGGCCTTCGAGAGGCTCGCCGTAGAGGCCGACCAGCGCCACCATGGCCACGATGTCCCATTCGTTGTGGTCGATGACCGCGCCCAGCGCAGAGTCGTCGCCCGTACGCAAGAAATGCATGAAGCGCGAGCAAACCTCGCCACCGGAGATGTCCGCGGTCCGCACGAACCCCAGAACTTCGGCCTCGACGTTCTTCAAGGTGAGCTGCTCGAGCCTGTGGCGGTGCACTCGCCGCGCCACGTGCACGAGATCGAGGTGCGCCGTGCACTCGAAGGCCGGCATGCGATTGAGCACGAATCGGGTTCGCAAGAGGGGCGCGTCGAACGACTTGCCGTTGTAGGTGACCAGCATCGACGCATCGCGCACCCGGCGCGCGAAACGCTCGAGCATCGGCGCTTCTTCTCCCATCTCGCGGAGCAGGAGCTGTTCGACCACCAGCGAGGCGCTGCCTTCGTCGAACCAGGCGAGCCCAATGAGAAACGGGACAGTCCCCGCCCCGCCAGAGAGTCCCGTCGTCTCGGTATCGAGGTAGAGTGCCCTTCGTGGATCGACCGACGCCAGCGACGGGTCGAGCGAGAGCAGCGCCAGCATGGCCGCCGATGTCGGCTCGGCCGGTGCGACCGGTGCCCTTCCCACACGATGGGCGGCCGACAGTCGCCTCGTTCGCACGTAGAGCGGCCCGAGAGGCGTCTCTTCGCGCAAGAACGGCAGATCGCCCGCGCTCGGATCGAACGCCGGGCGTTTCAGGACTGGCGTTGCTTTCGTCAAAATCCTGGCGATCCGACGGCGCAGCGCCTCGAGGCGAAATGCGGGATCGCTGGGAAGCGGACCGTCGTCGGTCGCCGCTGGATGCGTCATTTCACCGCCTCCCAAAGGGGATTTCACGTCGATCGACGACCCGCGATCGCGAAGCGGTGAAGGTAGGTGCACCCGCTCGAGCTTGGCACTCCAGGACGACATGTCCTCACAACGCTAGCAGGAAAGTCCCGCGAACAGGGGGCAAGCGCACGCTGGCACGGCGCCCGCATAGGAGAGTCGTTGCCCATCGAATTGGGTCGCAACGTACCCCCCGCCCGTGCGAACCTGGGAGGCTTTTGGAACCATGGACATGGACAGCAATCGACTTCCGGAAGGTCCGCTGCCACGCAAGCTTGCGGACCGCTACATGACCATCGTTCGGCGGCACGCCTACCGCCTCGCCCGCCGCCTTCCCTCGCACGTCAACGTCGAAGACTTGATGGGAGCTGGTTTTGTGGGTCTTGCCGATGCGCTCACGAAGTACGACCGCTCGGGCCCCGACCGCTTCGAAGCGTACGCCGACTGCCGCATCCGCGGGGCGATGCTCGACGAGCTGCGCTCCTACGATCCACTCTCGCGTGACCTGCGCGACCTCAATAACCGCATCGTTCGCGCCGTGCGAGAGCTCACCGCCGTGCTGGGACGGCCACCCGAAGAGATCGAGATCGCGCGCAAGCTCGAGATTCCGGTGGCGGCATTTCGCGAGCGGTTGGCCAAGCTTTCCTTCGGAGGCCTGGTGAGCCTCGACACGACCGGAGGCGACGGCATGGAAGGCCTCGAGCTGGGCGACGAATCCGACGAACCGGCCGACGAGCATCTGCTCCGATCCGAGCGCCGCGGACGCCTCGCGAAGGCCGTCGAGAGCTTGCCAGAGCGGCTTCAATCGCTGCTCCAGCACTACTACGAGCAGGACTATACGCTTCGCGAGATCGGCGACCTGCTTGGCGTCACCGAATCGCGCGCCTGTCAGCTTCACGCCGAGGCCATCGTCAGGTTGCGCGCAGCTTGCACCGACGACGAGGAAGACGAGCCCAGCGAAGCGGTGACGGCCATTCGGCGCGTGCACGCGGCCGAGGTGCTGGGCATGAGAATGTCCCACAAGACCGTTCGACGCGCCGGCTGATCGCGGCGAAAAGAGAAGGGTCAATCATGACCTCATCGAAGGTCGCGACTGACCTCGGTCCCCTTCGGCCGCCCTGACAGAAGGGACCCAAAGATGCGACATTGGCGTCAACGTGGGATTCGTTCTGTTCGGATTGACGGGAGGGCTCGCCTCCGGGAAGAGCTCGGTGGCCGCGCGCTGGAAGACGCGCGGGCTGCCGGTGATCGATGCCGACGAGCTGGCGCGCGAGATCGTGGCGCCGGGTAGCTCGGCGCTGCGCGAGATCGCTCTCGCGTTCGGACCCGTCGTTTTGAAGAAAGACGGGACGCTCGATCGCAAGAGCGTTGCCGATCGGGTGTTCGCCGATCCCGAGGCGCGCAAGAAGCTCGAGGCCATCACCCACCCCCGCATCGTCGCTGCGACGCTGCAGCGCGCCGGCGATCTGGAAAGCCGCGACGAGCCGCTCGGCTGCTACGAGGCGACCCTTCTCGTCGAACGGCGCGTGGCCGACAACTTTCGTCCGCTGGTCGTGGTATCGGCCACCGAGCAGGCGCAGGTGGCTCGCGCTATCGCGCGCGACAAGCTCTCGGCGAAGGCCGTGCGCGCGCGACTCTTGGCGCAGCTTCCTCTGCACGAGAAGATCGCCGTCGCGGACCACGTCATCGACAACAGCGGCAACCTCGCCGCGCTCATCGCCCGTGCCGACGACGTGCTCGACGACATCTGTACGAGCCACGAGATCGATCCCGCGCGCTATCCCCGGCCAGAGTGAACCGCCACGGCGCCATGAGCGCCAAGATTTTGTTGGTTGTTTCCGCGGGGAATTTCAGCCAAACACAGTCGATTGCGCGAACGTACAGGACCTTGTCGGTGACCTTGGCGTCTTGGCGGTTGATTCTTTTTACTTCGCCGCGATTCGCGCGTTGGCGGCCTTCAAGGTGTTTTCGAGAAGGCAGGCGATCGTCATGGGGCCGACCCCGCCGGGGACAGGCGTGATCCACGCGGCGCGTTCGGAGGCTTCGGCAAATGCGACGTCGCCCGAGAGCTTGCCCTGCTCGTTGCGGGTAGTGCCGACGTCGATGACGATGGCGCCGGGTTTGATCCAGTCACCGCGCACCAGGCCGGGCTTGCCCACGGCGGCTACCAGCACGTCGGCCTCTCGGCACACCTCTGCGAGATCGCGCGTTCGCGAGTGGGCCATGGTGACCGT
>JBBSDY010000016.1:0-16272 GCA_038240245.1 Polyangiales bacterium | reverse complement strand
GACCCAGGCGAGCCCGGTCGTCGCGCACCCAGCCGCCCCCATCAGGGCAACGGTTGCCGCAAGAACGAGCGATCTCGAAAAGCCCGCGTCCATCGCCTTTCAACGTGCCACCTCTCGATCCAAAGCGCTAGTTGCTGGTCGCCTGTCGGGACCCTTGCGTGGCGGCGTTGCCGGCGCCGTTGATGACGTGGTCGATCGAGCTGCCGGCGGTTCCGTTGAGCCACGAGGTGATCGCGTGGTGCATCATCACGCCGGCGGCGGTGGGCGTCTCGACGGCGTTCTGCGTCGCCACCGCTGCCCGGAACGCGCAATACATGCCCAGACCCCAGGCCTCGTGCGTCGTCACGGTGCCCGCCACCTTGTAGGACGCATAGCCGTTCACGCCGTCGTGCGTCCACGCGCTCTGCGCGGGCGGATCATAGGGGAACTCGGACTGATAAAAGTAGAGTCGACCGCCGTTGCCATTCCAGAGCGTCTGGTACTCTTGAAAGTGCTCGACGAAGAGCCCGTAGGCGATCACCGCGTTGCCGTTCACGACAAAACCGTTCTTGCTGCGGTTGCTGGTCCAGCCGGCCCCCGATCCGTGATCGGCGCGCCACATCCACAGGTTGTCGGCGATGACGTTGCTGCTGTTGATGGTGACGCAGCTCGTGGCAAGGCCCGCACTGCCCCCTCCCACCCTGCACGAGATGTCGTAGAGGGCCGTGGGATCCCTGGCGTGATCCTTCGCGGAGCCCGCTTCGCCGACTTGCAAGAGCGTGGGTGATTCGGTGGTGCCCGCGTCGAAGATGATGCCCGCCACTTTGACGCCATCGACATCGGAGACGGTCATGATCGGAACGCCGGCGTCGGGGACGAGCGTGGTCAGCCCGAGACCCATCACGATCGTTCCCGGCCGCGAGACCTGAAGGGAGCTCGCGAGGTGATAGATCCCGGGCGTGAAGAGCAGGTGCTTTCCCGCGCCGAGCGCGGCGTTGAGCGTGGCCGCGGTGTCCCTGCCCGCCGTCGCCACGTAAAATTGATCGATCGACGCTGCGCCCGCCGCCGTGGCCCCCGCGGCCCAGGTCGTCCCCTGCGTGTCGTTCTGCAAGGCGGGAAGACTGACGAAGTAGTTGCCGAGCTTGTCGAGGAAGAGAAACGGTTTCTCGCGAATGACGGGCGTCTTGGCGACGACGGTATAAGGCGAGGCTGGCCACGTTCCCGCGGGCGGCTTGCCGTTGCCCACGAACACCATGTTCCATACGCCGCCCGACCAGCTTGCCCAGTCGGTGTTGCGGGTGAAAAACTGTTGCTGCGATCCCGAGCTCACCTGGCCGTCGATCTGCGAATCGGCGATGAAGCCGCCGCTCGAGAAACCTCCGTCGGAGAGAGCGAGCGGGCCCTTCACGTGCACCCGACGAAACGACGTGCCTTGCGAGATGGCCCAGACGTTGACCTTGCCATCCTGGGTGGGAACGATGGTCAGGTTTTCGGCCGATCGCCAGAAGTTCAGCGTTGCGTTGCCGCTGCCTAGATCGGCCTTCGAGCGCACGGCGCCGGTGATGACGACATCGTCGGGCGACTGCCCGAGCCCGAGCACTTGCATGTAGTAGCCGACTTTGACGTCGAGCGCGTATTGCCCCGGCTTGAAGAAGTAGGCGTAGCGCGAGGTGCCAAATTGCGTGGTGGCCAGCTTGTTGGCGTCGATCTGAGCTTGAATCATGGCCATCGGCATGGTCGCATCGAAGATGAGAACGTTGGGGCCGAAGTCGGGGGGCGGCCCATGAGGCATATCGATGCCGGCGTCGGTGTCCATTGGGAGATCGCCCGCCCCGGAGCCACCTGCGTTGTCGGTACCGCTGCTTCCTCCGCCCGGACCGCCGCCGGCGGGCGTGTTGGATGAGCCGCCTATCGAGCTGTCGCTTCCCCCCTGCCCCGCGGGCGATCCACCGGAAGGACCACCGCCACCGCTCGAGCAGGCCAGCATGCACGTGAAGAGCACAACGTGAGCCGCAAGAAAGTCGTGCTTCATCATGCCCATGCGAAAAGTCAGTCGAGGATCGAGCACCGAGCCAACAGTATAGGGCCGAACCCTCCAGGCACGTCCGAGATGGCGCATGCCCGCGCATGAGCACCTCGCCGGGTGCACCACATTCCGCTATCCCTGCCGTTTTCTGGGCAATCGACGCCCCATCTTGACATATTAGAATTCGCTAATATAATGTGGTCGATGTCACGGTGCGCGAGCGACGAGAGCGTCTTTCATGCAATTGCCTCGCCCACGCGGCGCGCGCTTCTCGACGCCCTCGCGCTCGGCGAGAGCAACGTGTCCGATCTGGTCGCATCGGTCGACGTGACCCAGTCCGCGGTCAGCCAGCAGCTGGCCATCTTGAAGAGCGCCGGCCTCGTCGAAGAGCGCACCCAGGGGCGCTTTCGTCACTACCGCATCCGCGCCCAGCCGCTGGCCGAGGTCGATGCGTGGATCGGCCGCTATCGCGCCCAAATCGAGCGTCAGCTCGACGCCCTCGGGCGGGTGCTCGATGCCATGCCCAACGATGTTCCCAAGACCCACGCTCCCCGCCCCGCGAGAATGCGACGCTCCCCATGACCGACATCCGCATCGTACGCGACTACCCACACGCGCCCGCCAAGGTGTGGCGCGCGTTGACCGATCCCGCCCTCATCGCGCTGTGGGGGATGCTCCCGGAAGGCTTTTCAACGGCCATTGGAACGCGCTTCAAGTTCATCGCCAAGCCCAACCCCGGCTGGCGTGGATTCGTCGAATGCGAGGTGCTCGAGGCGCGCGAGCCGTCCGTGCTTCGCTATTCCTGGATCGGCAACGAGAAGGACGATCCCACCTTGGTGACGTACACGCTCGAGCCCAGCGCCGGCGGCACGCGCCTCACCTTCGAGCACACCGGTTTCACGGGCGTCGGCGGCTTCATTCTTGCGAAGCTCATGATGACGCCGGGTTGGAAAAAGATGCTCGGGGCGACCTTCCCCGCCGTGCTCGCGGACATCGACGAAGACGGAAAGCTGCGAGCGGGTAGCACGCTCGTACCCAAGTTCTGAAACCCGGAGGCTCATCATGCGAAGAATCATCGTTTTCAATTCGGTCACATTCGACGGCTATTTTACCGGCAAGGACGGCGACATGAGCTGGGCCCACAAGCAAGATCCGGAGTGGAATGCCTTCATCACCGACAATGCGAAGGGTGGCGGCGAGCTACTGTTTGGCAGGACGACGTACGACATGATGAAGAGCTACTGGCCGACGCCGCAAGCCATGAAGGACGCGCCCATCCTCGCCGAGCGCATGAACAACCTACCCAAGGTCGTTTTTTCGCGGACGCTCGACAAGGTTTCGTGGAACAACACCCGGCTCGTGAACGGCGACATCGCTGCCGAGGTGCGCAAGATGAAGCAAGAGTCTGGGCCGGGCATGGTCATCATGGGAAGCGGCAGCATCATTTCACTACTCGCCGGGCAGGGACTGATCGACGAGCTCCAGATGGTGATCAACCCCATCGCGCTCGGCGACGGCAAGACGATGTTCGTGGGCATGCAAAAAAAGCTGACCCTGAAGCTGCTCAAGACGCGCGCCTTCGGCAATGGCAACGTCTTGGCGTGCTACGAACCGACCTCGTAGCGTGCGAACCTACATGCCCGCCCCACAAAGATGAGCCGTCCGGCTTTTCAGCGGGAACTGGCACCAAGTTACCGCTAACATGGTGACTACAACGAGGTAGGAATCATGCGTCATCACGCGACGAGCTTGCTCACGGGGGTGCTTTTTTTCGTACCGTTCGCGGCTGGCTGCGGTGATGCAGGCTCGAGCCCCTCGCCCCAAGAGACTGGCGCCGCGGGTCACGGGGGCACGAGCTCGTCGACACACGAGGCGTCGTCGAATGCAGGCTCGAGCGAGACGGCAGGCGTCGGGGCCATTGCACCTCCCGATCCGGGCGATGCATCCTCCTCGCCGTCCGACACGACACCGGGCATCAGCGATGCGGCCGCCGAAGCTGCGCCCCGCCCGTCGCTCCCCGGCTGCGACGTGGCCACGGCGCATGCCCACGCCGATCAATCGCTCGACGGCCTCATCAACAGTTTTTGGAACACTGGCAACAAGTACTTCGATGCGGCCGAGCCAGCCAACGGGCGCTCGACAGGATACTGGACGTTCGCGCAAGCGTGGGATGCCGTGCTGGACGGCGCCGAGAGGACGGGATCGCCGCGCTACCTCGCAGAAATCGCCACCCTCTACGCGGGCCAGAACGCGCATGGTTGGTCGTCGAACTATTACGATGACGAGAGCTGGATGGTTCTGGCCCTGCTACGCGCGTACGACCTGACGAACGAAAAGGCTTATCTCGATCATGCGGTGACCTTGTACCAGGACATCACCGCGGCTTGGGACAGCACGAGCGCGCACCCCGGTGGCATCTGGTGGAGCCGGCAGCACACGCAGAAGGCAACCGCATCCAATGCCGGACCGGTGATCGGCGGCGTGCGACTCTCCGCCAGAACGGGCGATCCGGCTCCGCTCGCCTTCGCGCACAAGGTTTACGACTTCTGGCTCAAGACGATGGTCGACCCCACCACCCACGCGCTCGCCGATCACATCAACGCCGACGGAAGCATCGGGCGCGGAAGGCTGACCTACAACGAGGGCCTCATGGTGGGGGCCGCGTTCACCCTGTACACCGAGACGAAGGACAAGACCTTTCTCGACGAGGCTCACGCCATCGCGCAAGTGTTGGCGACGAAGGAAACCAAGTCGACGTCCGCCGGCCCCGTTCTCACCGACGGAACCAACACCTCGTGCACCGGCGATTGTCCGCAGTGGAAAGGAATCGGCTATCGCTACCTCGCGCTGCTCTTTCGTTCGGACTTCAGCCACACCGAGTACCGCACGCCCCTCGAGTCGAGCGTGCAGGCCGCATGGACCCTCGCACGAAATCCCGGCACTGGCCTTTTTGCGAACGACTGGGCCGGGCCGGTGATGAACACCGCGGCCATCGAAGCCCAAAGCTCGACGGCGATGGCCATGAACCTCTGGGCGGAGATCTGCGGACCTTATCCGGGTGCTGCCACCGACCGTTGACGGCGACGCCGAGCTGCCATCGACCGCTAACGATCAGTCGGCAATGCGCGTGACGGTCAGGTGGGGGCTCCTGACGTCGACAGCGGGGCTCGACACGGTCGCTTCTGCGCCGCCCGAACGCAGCTGGTGGCGGTGGACCTTCCACCATTGCGCGGCTCGAGCGTGGGTCCAGCGGCCCGCCGCCGCGCACGCGCGAAGACGCTCGCCGAGGACGTGCGCCGAGGCGGGGCGATCCTCGGGTCGCTTGGCGAGGCATGCGAGCAGCAGATTCTCGAGATCGGGCGTCACTGGCGCGTCGAGCCGGCTGGAGGGAGGATCGGGCACCGAATGCAGATGATGCGCGCACACTTCGAGGATCGTCTTTCCGCCGAAGACGTGCGTGCCGGTCAACAGCCAATAACCGACCGCGCCGAGCGCATAGAGGTCCGCCCGCGCGTCCACGGTCTCGGGTGCGGTCAGAGTCTCGGGAGCGATGTAGAGCGGCGTTCCCGTGATCGTGTTGGCCATGGTGAGCGCCGGCTCGGACTTGGCCTCGCCGCTCGCCGCGGAGCCGACGTCCTTCACCAGGCCGAAGTCGACGACCTTCACCAGATCGGAGATCCCACCACGATCGACGACCAGGATATTGCCGGGTTTGATGTCGCGATGAATGAGCCCGGCGTCGTGCGCCTCGGCGAGCGATCCCGCGACCTGCTCAAGGAGATGGATGACGCGCTCCTCGGGCTGTGGACCATCCACCTCGACGATCTCGTCGAGCGACGCGCCTTCCAGGAGCTCCATGGCGTAGTAAAAAACCCCATCTGTCGTGCGCCCGTAGTCGAAGACGGTCACGGTGTTGGGGTGAGTGAGCATCGCGGTGCGCCGGACCTCGCGCTCGAAGCGAGCCATGGCCTCCTTCCCTGACCGGTCGGGCAAAAGGAGCTTGATGGCGGTGGGCCGGCGAAGCATCGCGTGCGAGGCGCGGTAGACGACTCCCATCCCGCCCTCGCCGAGCTTCTTTTCGAGGGTGTACTGTCCGAGCCGCCGGATGTCGCTCACCGCCTTGCGCAGACCATGAACCGTCTGCGAAAAGACGGCCGCCATGGCCACGACGATCGCCCACATGAAGGCGGACACGAGCGTCGCAGGATAGGCCATGTCGCCCACCTGGCCCTTGGGCCACGTGGCTGCGGGCGGATCGTAGAGCGCGGGGTCCCACGCGCGGAACGCTATGAAGATGGAGCCGAGGAGCGGAAACGTCATCAGGGCGGCGACCACCAGCGTGTGCCGCGCGGTGGACGGGACATAGACCGCGTACGCGAGCAGCACGTACATGAGCAAGCTTCGCACGATCATGTCCGGCTCCGCGATGAGATCCATGATCACCGCAATCGTCGAGATGGCCGCGGTGCCGACGAACAGCGTCGAAAGCTCCACGGCGCGGACGAACCTGGGCGACCTCGGCCCTCCACGCAAGAGGAGCCAAAGAGCTCCGAACGCGACGGTCGATACGAGGAGCGGAGCGCTACTGCGATTTTGCGAGGGCCGATGCTGCCAGAGCGAAGTGGAGAGGTTCAGTAGGGCGAAGCCCAGGGTCACGAACGCGAGCACGCGACCGAACCTCGACAGCCGGCTCTGTCGAAGCTCGTGGTCGACTGCCCCTTCGGTAAAATCCATGGGGCACTATACTGTCGGCGCCATGGAGCGCAGGTAAAAGAACCAGGATCGGAAAGTTGAGCGCCCCGGCCGGGCCTCCCGAAGGTCAGAGACCTCAGAGCTCGTCGTCGAAACCTGCGCTCATGATCGCGTCGGGTAACACGGTCGTTCCGCAGTCGGCGTGCCAGAGAAAGAACGTCTTGGTCTCCCCGGAGTACGTCACTGCGCCAAAGTCGGAAGGAGCCAGCTTGAAAGGAAGCGGTTCGCCGATCGGTTTCCAGCTTGCTCCACCGTCGCGGGATCGCAGCAGGTGATCGACCCCCAAAACGACCAGGTCTCCGTGAGCAAGCTCGAGGGGAGTGATGCTGAAGAACGGAGGGGGAAAGGTTGCGCCCGCGCCGGCGAGCTTGGTCCAGGTCTTTCCGAGGTCGGTGCTCTTCATGAGGCCGGCGTTACCCGAAAGCGGCAAATAAAGAGAATCATCCGATGCGCGAATAAACCTGCCGTCGTGACTCGGTGACAGCGTGGTTACCTGCAACCAGCTCACGCCACCATTCGTGGTTCGAAAGAGGGCCGCGTTGTCGCCCACTGTGCCAATCAAGTGGGTCTGGGGGTCGATGAGCAGTGGCCACAGCGTGTTGCCGGTGACTCCGGCGCTGATATCCGAGAAGGTTTGGCCGGCGTCGGTCGATCGAAAGATCCCTCGTCCGTGGGTTCCGACGAGCAGCGTCTTGCGTTCGGGATCGGCGAAGTCAATTTTGACGTCTTGACTGAATGTCATTGCCCCCAGCTGCTTGAAGGAGATGCCGCCGTCCGTCGTCTTGTAGAAGCCGGCGCCCGTGTGCGATCCCGTCTCCCAGAGCACATCGGGATGATCGGGGTCGAACGTGATCGAGGAAACCCGGTTGATGATCGTTGCAGAGCCGGAGCCGGTGCCCAGGGGGTGCCAACTCTTGCCGCTGTCGTCGCTCGCGAAGAGCCCGTGGAGCGCAACACCAGCGATGACGGTCGATGATCCGGGCTTTGTCGCAACGTAGCCCATGCTGAAGCAATCGGATTGCATACCGGCGAGGTTGCCCGTTGCGTTGACCCATGCCGGCGATGGCGCTGGCCCACCTGGTTTCGCGGCGTCCCCAGTAGCACCAGCTTGACCTGCGGTTGCTCCTGCGGTCCCGGCCGTCCCGTTTCCCCCAGCGCCCCTTGGACCCGTACCCCCGCCGCCATGAAGTGAGCCACCGGATCCATCGGAGCCGTCGACGCCACCCAATGTGCTTGGGCGACCGCCGCTCCCTGATGCGTCCGACGTGGTGCCGCCCGACTCGTCCCGTGAAGGCGCGTCGACGGCG
Source organism: Polyangiales bacterium (assembly GCA_038240245.1). GTDB lineage: Bacteria > Myxococcota_A > Polyangia > Polyangiales > Polyangiaceae > DASWDH01. The sequence continues at coordinate 8,208 of JBBSDY010000016.1, read as the reverse complement.
CCACCCCCGCATCCCGTCACGGCGAGAAGAAGCGCGGTGAAAGCGATCCGGCGCATCATCTAGGCGAGCACTCCCGGCAGCGGACCCGTGCCATACTTGGGGTTGCCGAACTGGTTGTCCGTGAGGCCCATCGCCTTGAGAAGCGTCACCAGAAGGCCCTGGTGCGGGACGCCGCCCACGTCGAGGTGCACGCCCGTCTTGAGCGCGCCCCCGCAGCTACCCAGCAAGAATGCGCGCAGGTTCTTGAAGCTATGCGTATAGGCCCATCCGACCTCACTCGCCCAGTAGATGACGGTGTTGTCGAGAACACTCTTGCCGTCGACGTCCGGGGTCGCGAGAAGAGCTTGACCCAGGTAGGCAAGCTGCTGTGCGTACCAGTTGTTCACCGCGGTCAGCTGCGGGGTCGAGCCAAAGTGCGACATGTCGTGGTGACCCTGCGACGCGCCCGCCCACGCGTGAACGATGTTGGATCGGGCCCATGACCACTGCAGGGATGCGACCCTCGTAACGTCGCATTTCAGCGCGAGCACGAGGAGGTCCATGTGGTTCTTGCCCGTGGCCGGGAAGTTGACCACATCGAGAGGATCCCCGGCGCTGGCGAGGCCATGGCTGGTGTCACAACTTGCCGTCGGGCCGACGACGGGCTTTTGGAGTCGGGTCTCGAGCTCGCGCACCTGGGAAAGGTGGGCGTCGAGCTTCTGGCGATCGCTCACTCCCAGCCGCGGCTCGAGTCGGGCAAAGTCGCCTTGAACGAAATCGAGAATGCTCGCTCGCTGGACAAGAGCGTGGTCGATCGAGGTTGCCGCCGCTGGCGTGCCATTGCCAAAGATTCGTTTGAACATCGCGGCGGGATCCTGCTCGGCCGGAATGGGCTGGTTGGGTCCTGCCGAGATCATGCGGCTAAAGGGAAGTACCCCGTGATCGGTGGTGTTCATGACTCCAAATTCGAGCGAAGGAAATCTCGTGGCGGCGCCTACCTTCTTGGCAACATACTGGTCGACCGAGATGCCTCCTGCGTAGCCACCTGGCAGCGCGCCAGGGATGAGACCGGTCTTGGCGTCGAACAGGTAGGATACGCCCGTCAGCATCTGCGACATGCCGATCGAGTGCAGATCGCCGTGGTTTACCACGGTGGGATCGGGGTTCATGTAGCTGTCGTCGGCCTGGGTGCTCACGCCGTCGACGCCGGAAACGACGAGGAGCTGTTTGCGCAGCGGCTCGAGTGGTGCGACTTCCTTGCCCAGTGTGAAGCTCGCGCCCACCTGGGCAGGCCAGAAGTCCGCCGCATTGCCCGCCAGTACATCGGCGTTGGTACCATTCGGTGTGTAGAAGACAACGAGCCTCTTGGGCGCCGTGGACCCGGCTGCGCGTGCCGGCCGCATCGCATCGAGCGCCGGAAGCGCCAGCGAGATCCCACCCGCGCCTCTCAGCAGGGCGCGGCGGCTCAATCGAAGGGATTTCATTTCGACACCTCGTTGCTTCGGTAAAGAAACGCATCGGTCTGCGTCAGCTCGATGATGAGCGCGGCGAAGTCGCCACCGCTCTTGGCAAAGGCGGAGCCGAGCCGCTCCAGCGTGCAGCGATCGACATCGGATTCGCCGCGCCCGTAGGCGAAGCGAAAGGCCTGCTTCACCGCGCACCCCTCGACCTGGGCACTCTTGCTCAGCCTGCCCGCGAGCTCCAGCGCACCGTCGAAGGTCCCGTTCGCGTCGCTCGTCTTCACGATCTCACCCGTCGCATCGATGGCCTTTCCGGCTTCCTGGTCGCGCCAAAGGCCTTCGGCGTCGAAGTGCTCGAAGCCGAAGCCGATCGGGTCCATCAACGTATGACAGCCTGCGCACGCGGCGTTGCTTCTGTGCTGCGCGAGCCGTTCACGGGTCGTGAGCGAGGGATCGGGTGGTGGCAGCGCCGGAATGTTGGGAGGCGGTGGTGGCGGCGGATCGCAGAGAAGGCTGTCGCGAACGAAGTGTCCCCTCGCCACGGGCGAGGTCTGGTTGACCTTGGCATACGTCGCCAACAACCCGGCTTGCGTCAACACGCCAGCCCTCTTGCCCGGACCGAGCGCGACCTTCTCGAATGCGTCCCCCATCGGACCGGCGACGCCATAGAAGGACGCGAGGGGTTTGTTCAGGAAGGTATACCCGCCGAGCAGGAGCGCCTGCAGTCCGCCGCCATGGAAGACCAGGTCGTCCACGAAGAGCGTCGATTCCTGGCGGAGCAGGCCCTGTATTGCGGGCGTGAACTTGGGAAACAGGGCCTGGTCCTTCTGCGTCTTGCCGTCGGTGCCGAGCCACTCCGAAAACAAGGTCTCGATCGCGCGACTTGCTCGCGGATCCGCGAACATGCGTCGGGCTTGCTCGGCGATCCCGGGGGCGGTCTGCAATTTGCCCGACGCCGCTGCGTCGAAGAGCGTGGCGTCGGGCATGCTCGACCAGAGCAGATACGAAAGTCGAGATGCGATCTCGTAGCCCGAGAGCTGGCTCACGTCGCCGGACCCCGAGGTCTCCACCCGGTACATGAAATATGGGGACTCGAGCACCGCTTGCACAGTCATCCGCACGGCGGTGGGCGTGTCGTACGCTTGTTGGTTCGTCGAATAGAAGGAAAAGAGTCGGTCCACCTCGTCCGTCTCGAGCGGCCTTCTATAAGCCTTGAGACCGAAGCTAGTAAGAAAGCTCCGCACGCACGCATCACCTTGCGCGACAGGATCACACGACATGAGCTTCGAAAGACTGGAGGTGGCCGCGGTCGCCAGATCCGCGGCGGACGCCTCATACGCCTCGATGAGCAGCCCCGAAGTGCTCTGCGCGTTGGCGTTGTTGGTGAAGCCGAGCCCGCGCTCTTCTTCGGGGAAGGCGTTGGCAGGCGACGTGGCATCACCCAACAGATCGCGGACGGTATTGTTGTATTCGTGGATCGTCAGGCGTCGAACGGGCGAAGGACCTGGCACGACGACGCCTTCGCGACAACCGCTGCCCGTGCCGCCGAGACTCGCGCCCGAGGTGTCGTTCTGGTCGACCGCCCCCGGAGCCGGGATCGGGTCGGCGATGTTCCCGGTACAGGCCCCGCCGAGCCCCGCCAGGACCAAGACCAGAGTGTACGAGTGCCGCTGGGCACACGTAGCCCACGACGTGGCGAAACACGTGTTCATTGAAAGACCTCCGCCGAGTGGAGTGTGCCGGACATGCGCTCCACGCAACGCCCGTGGAGATGACGCTAGCCTACCGCTTGCTCTTCCGGAGTACACGTCGTTCGGAATTGGAGGACACCAGCTTCTGGTCACGGGTCGGATCAGAGCGCGACTGGCGTCGGTACGTCGCCGGAGTTGGGCCCACCCAGCGCTGAAAGGCGCGGATCAAATACTGCCGGGTCGAGAGCCCGGATAGCTCGGCCACGCGCTGCAAATCGAAGGCGGTCGTGCTGAGCAGATGCTTGGCACGTTCGAGGCGAAGCTGCCGTAAGTGGTCCGCGAATTTTTGACCCACCTTGGCGTGGAAGAGCTCGGAAAAGTAGGTGGGAGCAAAGCCCGCGACGCGCGCGATCTGCTGGAGGGAGACGCGCTCGATATAGTGTTCGAGCAGATACTCTTGGGCGCGCCGGAGGCTACGATCGTGTCGCGCGCGATCGGGGCGCGCGATCGCGTCGACGATATCGAGAGCGGCCCGGCGGTGCACCGCGAAGAGCTCACTGGGCGTCATGGCCTGGTCCGAAGCTCGCGTCAGCGCCTGCGACAGCGCCTCGACGTCTTTGGCTCCCAGGGTGCCCCTCTTCAGCAACGGCTCGATCATGCTTTCGAACGCGACCTCGAGGTGAACACGTGCTGCCTCGAATCCATGGCTCGAGCGCAGCGCCACGGCCTCGATGAACTGGTCGTAGCGCGCCGGTAGCGCTTCCGGCTTCTCCTCCGCCCAGCGCGCCAGATCGCGCCGCATACGCCCGAGCGCGGTACCGAGCGAGCTCGCATGGGAGCCGTAGGCGATGGGTTTGCCGTCGGAGAGCGCCGAGTCGACGGCGCTGAGCGCCGCCTGATACTGAAGCGGGATGTCGCCGGCAAGCATGCTTACTCCGAGGTAGAGCTGGAGCCCAAAGCGTCTGGCGGCGAGGGCAGCCACTTCTTCGGCGAGCGCGACCAGTCGGCGCCTACCGCGCGTTCCTTGCCCCGCCAGCAAGAGCACGATGCCATGATCACCGAGGGCACCGCATGCAAGATTGCCCCTATCGCGCCCGAGCTCGACACAGGCGCGTTGAAAGGCATGACGCCGAAGAAGCTCGTCCACGAAATCCGGATCGCGCTTGCGGCTCACGATGAGACCGACGGCGACGTGCTCGGGCAGTTTGCTGAGCCCGAATTCGGTGAACTGCTGTGCCACCGAAGAGCTCGAGCCGGCCCGACTCGTACGCTCGTCGAGAAGTTGCCGTATGAGCTCCCATAGTCGTTCGGCAAATCGAGCCTGCTCGAGATCGTGCATGAGCATTTCGACTTCGGCGCGCAGGGTGTCGACCCCGCCGCCATGCGCGATGAGGCTCGCCAGGTGCTCGAGCAGACGCTGAAACTTGGGACAGAGCTCACCCTCCAGGACCAGGGTGGACCACGTGAGCGACAGGTAGGCTGCAAACTTCGGATCGGAGTGATGACCCTGGCGACCGGTGAGTACGCGCCAGCGCCCGAGGATGTCCACGGGGCTGGGGCGGTCGGTCATGAATGGCCCCACCGTCAGCGTCCCTTCGAGCTTTCCGGCGATCACGATGGGAACGAACAGATCGGAGAGGCCCCCGTGCTCGGCGAGCAGACTCGACTTGGTGCGTCGTACGTGCGCGAAACATCGCCGGTTGTAGGCAAACCGGTTGCCCTGCAGCCCGTAGTCGTCTTCGAGCTTCAGCAGGCTGTCCTCGAGGTGGAGCAGCGCTGGCCAGCGGCCCTCTTGGAACAGCGTCGCCGTGACGCGCAAGTCCTGAAAGACCCTGCAAACGATCGGGATCAGCAGAGCTTGCCGGTGCAGATCCGCGGACGATGAGATGGATTTACGCAAACGTCAGCTGCGATCCCAGGAGCGCAGCACACCCAGTCGCGCGGTCTCCGCAGGTTTGGTGGCCAAAATGGAGAACATGAGCGGAACGAGATCGCGTTGAGGCTCCGGAAGGCGCCACATCCGGTTGGACTGGTAGTCGCCGTCGGCGCCCTCTGTGCCGGGCCCGACGGGCGCCATGGAGGGTAGCGCGCGCCAGGGAACTTCTCGATGCTCGTGGACGAATTCAATCCGCAGCCCATTTTCGATCAGAGCCGTGATGATCTCCCCCAGGCCATGATTCCATTCGTAGGTGCGGCGCATGACGAGCTTGGGTCCGTCGACGTAGGTCGTGTCGCCATCCCACTTCGTTGGTTCGGGACGCTCGAAATAGGGCAGCGTGATGAGGAGTTGTTGATCGTCGCGCTGCTGAAGGCTGTAGAGAACGGGATGGCCGTCGTACACGTAGAGGGATCCGCCGGGCCGCACACATGCGGAGGCGGCGCGCGCCCAGCTACGAATGTCCGATACCCACAGCAGAGCTCCGATGCCCGTGTAGACCACGTCGAACGTCTCCGCGAGTACGCTGGGTGCATCGTAGACATTCGCTTGGACGAAGTTACCCGCGATGCCGCTGTCGGCGGAAAGCCGCCGCGCTGCTTCGATGGCGGGCTCTGAGAAGTCGAGCCCCGTTACTTTCGCGCCGAGTCGCGCCCAGTTCAGCGTGTCCATACCGAAGTGACACTGCAAATGGAGGAGGCTCTTGCCGTGGACGCGCGGCCCAAGCTCGGCGAGCTCGACCGGGCAGAGTGGTTTCTGACCGCGCAAGAACCCTTCGCGATCATAGCCGCGGGACGCTTCGTGCACGGGGACTACCGCGTCCCACCAGTTGCGATTGGCCTCGTAGTACGCTTCTTTCTCCACCTTGCCCGGCATGCCCGCCGTTTTAGCAGACGCGCTGGCGCAGTTCACGTAGGTAGCGCCCTGCAGTCCACTCTGTCGTCTGCATTGCCACTCCATCCGATGGCCAGCCGGTAGAAACGGAGAGCGAGCGACGGGCGGGCCGCCTCGTGTTACCGGTGGAACGCGCCCCATGTCCTCGCGTCAACCAATCGGTCATGAAGTCCCCGCGCCCTTGCTGGGGATCTTCTTCCACGACGAACGTGGGAAGTGGCTGCGCTGGGACAATCGGAAAGTATGGGCGCTGTCGACGACGGTCATCACACTGCCTGCCGAGCAGCTCTGGTGGCATCTGAAGCTGCCGATCTGGGCATCGTGCCCGCCCAAGCACTGCTTCGACCTGAGCCCCGCGCAAGTCCTCGCGAAACCTGACGCCCATCCCCGGCACTGGGACCGCGTTCAGAGTGTGAATGTGGCGTTCGCCCTCGACCTTTTCGAGAGCTTCGGCCGCTGGGTCATCATGGATGGGTACCATCGGCTGGCAAGACACCGAGCTCTCGGCACGCAGAAGATCGCCGTGCGTCTCCATGAGCGATCCCTCCTGCGTCTCATCCTTGACTAGGACCAAGCGATCTGGAGCGGTACGACGGTGAGCAACGCCTGCAGCATCAGCCGTGCCGGTCAAACACCTCCGCGGGACCGCAGTGGCTGCGTGGTCTTGCTCCGCTCGTGTCGCGCGCTGGAGCCATACGGCTCTCTCACCTTCATCAACCGCGGCGCCGCCAGCACCCCGAGCCGCTCGAATGATCTCTTCCACCCGCTCACCCACGCGGGCGCCCTTTCGCACTTGCTCGAGCGCCTGTCGAGCTTCCCCCTCGCGAAACCCCAGGCCGCGCAACGCGCGAAATGCTTCGCCATGCGCTACCACCGATTGCGGATCCACCTCGGCGCCAAAGCGTCGGCCATCGGCGTGCTGAAAGCGCAGTCCCGTCGACACTCGACCCTCGATGCTCAAAAGCCCCTGGTGCAGCGCTTGATGGTGCGCGCCGCAGAGAATCGCCAGTCCATCCTCGTCGTGATTGCCTCCCTCCGACGGAGCACGATGTGATGAATGTCGACAAAGGTTGCGTGACCGCATCCGGGAACGACGCAACGACCGCCATCGCGAAGCATGACGTTGCGCCGCACCGCCGGCGGGATGTCCTGATGGGCTCGGGCCGGCGGCGCTCCGTTGGCGCCCGCGTGGGCGCGGGCATCTGAGCTCACATGGCCAATGTGCTGGGCATCACAGCCCGCCATCTCGGTTACCTCCCGTCCAACTTGCACCTGCTCGCCGCACCCTTGCTGCCAGCCTTTCTTGCATGCAGCGCAGACCGTCAGCCGCAGGAGCCAAGTGCCTTCTTCGAAGTCGAGGTGTGCGCGCGCTTTGGCGATGCGCGAGAGCTCGTGATGAACGTATTGCCAATCGACATTGGGATCCATGAGCTTCACTAGCACGACGATTCTTGTGCTCCCGAGCCCTGCGCTGCTCGACGATCGCACGGTTGAGCACTTCGAATGCGCGCGCGACGACGAATGTGGCGCAGCGGCCTCCGTGCGGCGCGCGCGGCAGTGTCCCTCTGCGATCGTCACCCCCGCCAATCGATGCGTCTGAAGTCAGTCAAATGAGATCGACGGTGCACTTTCCTTTTTCCGCTTCAGAATGTGCGCGTCGGCCCCTCGGCGAGGTTCGGGCTCCCGCGGACAAGCTCTGGGGGCCGCAAACGCAGCGCTCGCTCGAGCACGTACCACCTTGCCCGACGATGATGCGCTCTCAGATCGGCGAGGACCTCATCCTTTGGTCTCTCGGCTGCGTGACCACGCTATCCAACAGCCCCTGTCAGCACGCGCTCCAGCGTCTCTATCCAGAAGGTGTGCTCGCGGGCGAGCGACCTCGTCGCCAGGGTCTCGACGTTATCGCCGTGCAGCACGGGCACGTTGCACTGCGCGACGATGGTTCCACGGTCGTACTCGGCGTCGACCTGATGAATGGTGATGCCCGTTTGGGTCATGCCCGCGGCCAGAACGGCTTCGTGAACCGCGCGGCCGAACATTCCCCTCCCTCCAAAGCTCGGGAGCAGGGCTGGATGACTGTTGAGTATTCGCCCTTCGAACGCATGCAACGTCTTTGGGCCGAGCTTCTTGAGATAGCCAGCCAGAATCACGAGCTCGACCTCGCGGGCCTGCAGCACATCGATGATCGCGGCATCGAGCGCGCCGGGCTCGGGGTGCGTCATTGTGCTCAAATGCAGCCAAGGAATTC
>JBBSDY010000015.1:0-16394 GCA_038240245.1 Polyangiales bacterium | reverse complement strand
TGTCGGGATCGAGGCCGGCGGCCCGAAACAGATCCTTGTTCCAATAGAGCGCGATGGTGACGGGTGTGGACGGCACACCGAAGAGCTTCGTCTTGTAGACGACCATGTCCCAGAAGGCCGGAAGATAGCGGTCGCGGCTGACCGACGTTCCGGCGGCGAGATCGTCGAGGGGCACGAGCGCGTTCTTCTCGGCGAAGTCGGCGACCTCGTTGGCCCAGAGACCCGCGATGTCCGGGGGATTTCCGCCCGCCGTGGCGATGAGCGTCTTTTGCGCGATGGCCGAGATCGAGAGGTAGTCGACGAAGACGCGATCTTGCGAACGATTGTAGTCGTCGACGACCGCTTGCATGGCGTCCTTTTCGAAGCCCGTCCACTTTTCCCAGTATTTGACGACGATGCGGTCGCCCGGAGGGGAGGCCGCTGCGGGGGTCGCACCGAGCAGGCAAAACAATGCGAGCGAGATCGACAGCGCAACGATGCGGCTCATGGCCCCTCCACGTCGTAGCTTCGTCCGGCCTCGGTCAGCATCTCGAGGACACGGGAGGGTGTCCGAACACGGCAGGAGCGCCCGAGACGCGATGTGATCGTCGCGCGCAGGAGTCGTCCTTCCCGCCACATCATGTCCACTTCGAACCCGCCGCGCGCGCGAAGGCCGCGAACCGACCCGCTCTTGTAGCCCGACGGAAGCGCGGGCAGCAGGTGCAGCTCACCCGCGTGACTTTGCAACAGCATCTCGGCGATTCCCGCCGTGACGCCTAGGTTTCCATCGATCTGAAAGGGAGGATGAGCGCCGAAAAGATTGGGGTACACCCCGCCGCCCTCCATGACCACCCGGTCTTCTTCGACGAGGGTCAGCGTTCGGGCGACGAGGGCCAAAGCTCGGTCTCCGTCGCCCAGTCGCGCCCAGAGGTTGACCTTCCATGACATCGACCAGCCAGTGCCCTCGTCGCCCCGCAGCTCGAGGGATCGTCTTGCTGCCCGAAAGAGATCGGGATCGCCGCGGGTGATCTGACGGCCCGGATGAACCGCAAAGAGGTGGGACACGTGGCGATGGTGATCGGCGGGATCGTCCCAGTCCTGTCGCCACTCCTGGAGCTGCCCCAGGCGCCCGATGGCCGGAGGGACGAGGCGGCGGCGCGCGCTCTCGAGCTCATCGCCGAACGCGCGATCGTCACCGAGCGCTTCTGTCGCCGCGACGCAATTTTGGAAGAGATCCCAGATGAGCTGCATGTCCAGGGCCGGCGCCGTGCTCACCGCGGCGCGCTCGCCGCCCGACGTGACGAACTTGTTCTCGGGGGAAGTGCCCGGCGCCGTGACCAGGTGTCCATCGGTGTCGGCCTCGAGCCAGTCGAGGTAAAAGAGCGCGGCGGCCTTCATCGTCGGATAGCCGTGGTCGCGCAAAAATGCGAGATCGCCGCCGAAGTCGAAATGCGCCCACAGGTGCCGCGATAGCCATGCCGCGCCCATCGGCCAGCATGCCCAGACGGGATCGCCTTCTCCGAAACCGCCCACCTGTCCGGTATGTCTCCACAGATCGCTGTTGTGGTGGGCGACCCAGCCCCGGCACCCATAGTTCACCGTGGCCGTCTCCCGACCATTTTCGGCGAGCTCCTCGATGAAGCGCAACAGCGGTGCGTGACACTCTTCGAGATGCGTCGGCTCGGCCGGCCAGTAGCTCATCTGGGTGTTGATGTTGAGGGTGAAGTTCGAGCTCCACGGAGGCCGCATCTCGTCGTTCCAGATCCCCTGCAGGTTGGCGGGCTGCGATCCGGGACGCGAGCAGGCAATGAGCAGGTAGCGGCCGTATTGAAACAGGAGCGAGACCAGCCCGGGATCGGCCGTTGGCGACGCCGAGAACTGGCGGACCCGTTCATCGGTGGGGCGATCCGAGGCGGGCGTGGTGCCGAGATCGATCGCGACGCGATCGAACAGGCGTCGATGATCGGCGATGTGATCGCTGCGCAGAGACGCAAACGGTTTTTGCGAGGCGGCCAGCGCATCGGCTCGCGCCCGGGCAGCGACCTCATCGCCGGCGAGCGGGGCGGCTCGATGGCCGGCAAAGCCCGTTCGTGCCGTCACGATCAACGTGGCCGTGGTGGCATCTTCGACCCGCAAACCGTCCGCGGCCGTGGCCGTGCTATGGCCATCGGTGATGATTCGCACGCCAACGGCGAACGGTAGACCGCGACCCTCCTGGTAGACGATCTCCGGCGTGACATGGCGGTAGCTCGGCTCGACGTGCACCGGCCCTTGCCCGGCCAGGAGCATCGTCACGGCATCTTCGACGGTGACGCCGTGACGCACCTGACTCGACAGACGCGTCGTGAACGACAGCCGGCCGGGCTCGGAGGCGCGAACCCGGACCACGATGGCCTGATCGGGAGCGCTGGCAAACGCTTCGCGATCGAACGTGACGCCGCCCCGGGCGAGCGTTGTCGTGGCGATGGCGGTCGTGAGGTCGAGCTCATGCGAATACGTGTCGGGGACGGTCGCCGTCGCATCGAACGAGATGTGCAGATCAGCGAGCGGAAGGTACGACTGCGTGTACGGTCCTTGAAGGCGCTGGGCGAGGCGATCGGCCTCCACGTAGTTAGCGGCGCGAAGGGCCGCGCGTACCTCGTTCAGCGCGTCGCGTGCCGCGGGTACGTTCCAGCTCCCCGGCGGGCCTGACCAAAGCGAGTCCTCGTTGAGCTGAAGGCGTTCGACCACCGAGCCTCCAAAGACCATCGCACCGAGCCGACCGTTGCCGATGGGCAGCGCCTCGACCCAGCGCGCCGCGGGACGCGCGTACCGGAGTACGAGCCGGCTCATGGGACATCCGGGATGGGTGTCGCGCCGGACGCGCTGCTCCGGTAGCAAGCCTCGACGAGGGCCATCGTCCGCGCGGCGTCCTCGACGCGTGTCACGAGAACGGGATCCTCAGCCGCCACGAAACGCTGCAGGTTCGACATCGGGCCCTCGAAGGCGTGGTTGAACCAGTTGCCCTCGAGCGAGACCGCTTGCCAGCCGCTCGATGCCGACGAGGCAAATTCGAGCTGATCGGGTTCTCCGCGGGGGTAGTTGAGGTTGACCCCCATGCGAGCCACCGCGGCGCCGCGCGTTCCTTCAATTTTGAGCTGCGACATTGCGTGTCGTTCGCCGAACGCGTGACCGTGCTGGACGCTGAGCACGCAACGACGGTGATCGCCATAGTCGAGGATCGTGGCCGAGCTGGTATCGGCGTACGATGGGAGCGCGGGGTTTTTGACGACGCGTGCGTGGACGCCGCGAGGCTCGCCGAACATCGACCGGATCAAGTCCAGGTAGTGGATCGAATGGTAGACAATCTCGTGGCGCGCAAGACCCTCGAGAAAATCCCACAGCTCCCAGGGCGTGTGGACGTTGACGCGGACCTCGATATCCACGATCTCGCCCAAAACGTGGCGACCGATCGCGTCGTGCAGGGCCAGCATGTTGGGGCTGAACCGGAGCTGGAAGTTCAGCGCGGCGACGAGGTCGCGTCGCCGACAACAGGCGAGAATCTTCGAAGCCTCGTCGAGATCGCGTCCCATCGGTTTCTGGATCAGCACCGCCGACTTCGGGGCAAGGCGCTCCAGGGTTTCGAGCACGGCGCCCGCTGGCACCGCGATGTCGAAGACGACATCGGGCTCTGCCACGGCCTGATCCAGGCTCTCGAAGACCCGCGCGATGCCGAACTCGGATGCCAGAGCCGCGCTCGCCTCGGGCTTGCGATCGAACAGACCGGCAACGCGAAAGCCCGCGCGTGCATAGGCAGGAAGGTGAGCGTGCTTGACGATGCCGCCCGTCCCGATGATGACGATGGGACGGGGCTTCGAGGGCCGTGGCCAGCGCTGTCGGAGCGCCGCTGGGGCGGGCGGGGCGCTCGTCATCGGACCAGAACACCGCCGTCGATTGGAAAGGCCTGACCCGTGATGAACGACGCTTCGTCGGAGCAGAGGTAGAGCGCCATGGCGGCCACCTCTTCTGCCGTTCCCATGCGGCCGATGGGCTGGTACCGGGAGAGCTGCTCGAACATGGCCGCTTCGCGTCCGGGGTAATTCTCGGCCAGAAAACGATCGACGAAGGGCGTATGGATGCGTGCGGGGCAAATGCAGTTGCAGCGAATGCTCTGGCCCATGTAGTCGACGGCGATCGAGCGCGTCATCGACAGGACGGCGCCCTTGCTCATCGAGTAGGCGAAGCGCTCTTCGACGCCGATGAGCGATGCGATGGACGCCATGTTCAGAATGACGCCGCCACCACGGGCCAGCATTCTGGTGATGGCCGCCTGCGCGCAGAGGTACACGCCCTTCACGTTCACCGCGTAGACCCTGTCGAAGGCAGCCTCGTCCGTGGTCGCGAGGCTGCCGATGTGGGCGATTCCTGCGTTGTTGACCAGGATGTCGATGGGGTGGCCGCTTGCGTCGATGGCGTCGAATGTCGAGCGTACGGCCTCGCGATCGGCAACGTTGCAGCCGAGTACGAGCGGGGCCTCTGCCGTCGCTACGATCTGCGCGGCAACGGCCTGGCCCGCCCCTTCCGCGATGTCCACGAGGATCACGCGCGCGCCTTGCGCGGCGAAGAGCAGGGCGATGGCCCGTCCGATTCCCGAGCCGGCGCCGGTGATCACCGCCGTCTTTCCCTGCAAGCTCAGCATCACGAACGTTCTCCTTCGGCCGGTGCCTTTCGACGCTTCCACAGCGCATGAAGAGACCGCGGTGCAGCGGGGGGAAGGGCGCGGTAGTCGGTCCATCCACGCAGGGGCCCCATCCAGCGGGTGAGCCAGCGACGGCGCGTACCGTTGCCCAAGAAGAGCCTCTGTAGCCACCGCGCGATCCAGCCCACCAGCTGAAAGAGCCACGAGGTCGAGAACACGGCGGCGTACACCTGAAATGCGACCTTCTCGGCGGGGGCGGTGTGGCCCTGCTCGACGTTCTTGCGCCGGAGCTGAACGAGCATGTCGTGCAGGGGTATTTTGACGGGGCAAGCCTCGTAGCACGCGCCGCACAGGGTCGACGCGTTGGCCAGCTCGCCGGCGGGAGCCGTCGGTCGCAAGAGCGGCGTGAGAACGGCCCCAATGGGACCGCTGTAGACCGAGCCGTAGGCGTGGCCGCCGATGTGCCGATAGACGGGGCACACATTGAGACACGCGCCGCAGCGAATGCAGTGCAAGACGTCCTGGAAATCGCGATCGCCGAGCAGCCTGGAGCGTCCGTTGTCGATGATGATGATGTGAACGTCGCCCGCTCCGTCCACTTCGAGCTCGCCCTTGGGTCCCGACAGAATGTTGAGGTAGGTGGTGAGCTTCTGGCCGGTGGCGCTGCGCGGGAGCAGGTTGGCCATGACCTCGAGATCGCTCCACGTGGGAACGATGCGCTCCATCCCCATGAGCACGATGTGGGTATCGGGCAGGGTGGTCACCATTCGCCCGTTGCCTTCGTTGGTGAAGAGCACCACGCTCCCCGTCTCGGCGATGGCGAAGTTGCAACCCGTGATGCCGACCTCGGCCTGCTGGAACTTCTGGCGGAGCCGGCGCCGCGCGTACCCGGCCAACACCTTGGTCTCCGGCGATAGCTTTTCGTGACCTTCTGCTTCGAACAGCGCCTGGATGCCGCTGCGCTGCTTGTGGATGGCCGGCAGGATGATGTGCGACGGGGTCTCGTGGGCAAGCTGGACGATCCATTCGCCGAGATCGGTCTCCACGACGTCGACGCCCGTTTCTTCGAGTGCCTCGTTGATGCCGATTTCCTCGGAGAGCATCGATTTCGATTTGACGACGCGGCGTGCGGCGCGTTGCCGGACGACATCGACGACGATCCTGCGGGCTTCCTCGGCGTCGGAGGCAAAGTGCACGCGGGCGCCCCGCGCCGTGGCGTTGGCCGAGAACTGCTCCAGGTAGTGGTCCAGGTTGGCGATGGTGTGCGCGCGGATCGCGCTTCCTCGATCGCGCCATTCTTCCCAAGATCCCAGCGCCTCGGTACTGATGGCCTTCGATCCGCGCAGCTTGTCGACGGTGAACCGAACGGCCGAACGCAGGAAGTCGTCACGAAGAGCAACCGACGTTCTGGTGTCGAGGGCAGATGTCGGCCCGAAGCTCATGCGGGTGCTCCCTTGCTCATGGCACGATCGAGAAGCTCGGCCATGTGCACACCCTGAACGGGCAAACCTTTGACCTGCATCCTGCCAGTGATGTTCATCAGGCACCCGAGATCGGTGCCCACGACGTAGTGCGCGTTGGTCTCGGAGATGTGGGCGACCTTTTCGTCGACGATGGCCGCCGAGATCGAGGCGAGCTTGATGGCGAACGTCCCGCCGAAGCCGCAGCAATCGTCGGCCTTGGGCAGCGGTACGAGCTCGAGATCGCGGATGGCGCGGAGCAAGATGAGAGGCTCTTCGCGGATACCGAGCAAGCGGGCACCGTGGCAGGACGGGTGGTAAGTGACCTTGTGCGGGAACGAGCCGTCGAGCTGATGGATGCCCAGCACCCGAACCAGAAACTGCGACAGCTCGAACACCCGGCTCGCGAAAGACTCCGCTTCGCGCAAAAGGCCCGCATCGTGCTTGAAGAGCTGGGGAAAGTAGTGCCGGATCATCCCCGAGCACGAGCCCGATGGAGCGACGACGTGCTCGGCGTCGGCGAAGGTCTCGATGAGCCGTCGCGCGACGGTTCGAGCCTCGTCCTGGTAGCCGCTGTTCAGGGCGGGTTGCCCGCAACACACCTGCGCCGCCGGCAGATCCACCTCGCATCCAAGGCGCTCGAGCACGCGAACGGCGCTCATGGCGACCTCGGGATAGAGCTGATCGCCGAGACAGGTCGAGAAGAACGAAACCTTCATGCGCTGCCTCCTGGGGGGGCGGCTCCGTCACGCCAGATGATGACGCTCACCGCGGCCGGGCCGTGCACGCCGATGGTGAGGTCGTTCTCGATGTCGCTCGTTCGACTGGGACCGGTGATGAAGTGGACCGCCGACGGCGGCGCCTTGCCCGCACCACCGTACGATTCGAAAGCCGTGCCGATGCGATCGACGAGCTGACTCTCGCGAACCAGCGCCAGGTGCACCGCGGGAAGCAGGCTCACCGAGCGGGGGCGCCCCGGACCGGCAGAAAGCGCGAGTGTCCCGGTGTTGACCACCGCATGATCCACGGTGGTGATCCCCATCTGCGCCTTGAAAGCTCGCGCGCGAAAGTCCATCTGCTCCGGACGAAAACACACGCAGCCCGCGTCGAGCAGGAAGGTCGCGAGGTCCCACCCGTCGAACTCGCCAACGGCCCAACTGACGAGCCGCTCGGCCGACCAGAAGGCGAGCTCGGTCCGCAGAGAAAGGTGCACCTCGGCGAGCGAAGACGCGATGGTGACCTTGCCGCCGACGCGCTCGAGCTCGAGCGCAAAGCGGGCCGTGGGATCGCCCGAGCTCGCGGCGGCGCCAAGCGGCTGTCGGCGGTAGGCCTCGGAGGATCCGCTGATCGCTTGCAGGGGAGCCTTGCGAACCCGTGGACGCCCCAGACGCGCGGCGATGTTATCGAGAAACGCTTCGCGGTCCACGGCGGCCCTTTCTTTCTCCGCGCCTGCCAGAAACGGCGGGCGGTTTGCCAACTTCGTCGAGCAAGTGGGCCCTCTCCAGAAGAACGACGGTCGTCTGGTGAATCTTGTAGCGGACCATGAGGCCGACGGCGTCGCGATCGCGCCGGCGACAGGCCATGACGATGGCGTGGACCTCGGACATCGACTCCATGGCCCGGTCGGGTACGGCATGGAGCTGAAGATGCGCGTAGCGCGCGCTGAGATCCCACATCTGCTCGATGACCTGGAGCATGTGGCGACGCCTGGACGCGCGGTAGACGGTGAAGTGAAACTCGCGGTTGTAGGTCAAGAAGGCGTCGAGCTCGCCCTTCTTCGCGGCGCGTGCCATCGAGGCCGCGACGCGCTCGAGCGCGTGGATGTCGAGATCGCTCATGCGATCGGTGGCGATCATCGCCGCCTGCTCCTCGAGAATCTCGCGCACGGCGTAGAGATCGATGAGCTCCTCGGCCGAGACGTTGACGACGAACACGCCCCGGTGGGGAACGATCTCGACGAGGCCGGCCGACGCCATTCTGGCCAGCGCTTCGCGAATGGGGACGATGCTGACGTCGAAGCGACGCACGAGGTCGGCCTGATCGATGCGGCTTCCCGGCGCGAGCGCCCCGGAGATGAGCATCGTTCGAAGCCGCGCCATCACTTTCTCGGTTGCGGTGCGCTGCCCCGGCGGGGGGACGTCGGCGTCCGGGGCGTCCGCGGTCATCATTTTTATAATTTATGCGCGATCGCAGGTCAGGCTCAAGCTAAAAATGGCCAAAATGACGCGACGGTCCGATTCGGACGTACGCAAATTTATAATTATCCTCGGATTAGGCGTGTCGTGGGCACGGGAGGGCTCGCCCCGGCGGTGCTAGAAGGGGAGCGATGGCTTCGACGAGGGGTCGCTACATGAAGGACTATCTAGCTGCCGTGCGGCGCTTGCCCCCGAGCAGGCACGAGCCGGTTCTGCGAGGTCTCGAGGCGCTCGTCGAGCGGATCGACAACGCTGCCAATTCCGAGTGGCTACCCATCGAGACCAACCTGACCTTGACCGATGCCATCTTTCGCGAGCTGGGGAGCGAGGAGGCGGGTACCTTCTACCAAAACTGGCTGCGCCGTCAGGTGGGGACGCCGCTCTGGAGCAGCCTGGTGGCCACCGCGGTCAAGCTCCTTGGGCTCGACCCCGGTCGCCTGGCCAGATGGGTTCCCAAGGCATTCGACTTGATGTTCCGCGACTATGGAATCTTCAGCGTCGAGCGCCGCGGCCCGTCGCACGCGGTTCTGCTCTTGAAGGAGATGCCTGCCGAGCTGGTCCATCACCTTAACTGGCAGCGCTCGGTCTGCGGCGGGATGGCTGCGCTGTTCTTCATCACGCGCGTCAAGGGAACGGCCGAGATCGAGAGCCTCGACATCGACCGCCGAACGATGACGATCGGGCTACGGTGGTAGGGTGCACCGTCCGATGGATCCAGGTCATCTTCGAATGGCTGCGACGGCGGCCGCGGTGGGCCTCCTCGGCGGTTGCAGCGGCCCCAGCCTCGAGGTGCTCGAGCGACATCCCAATCCGTTTCTCGCCCGCCAGGGGACCGACCTTCGTTTGCAGGGGCAGCACTACCGCTTCGTCGGCCTGAATGCGTTCACGCTGACCGGCTGCGGTTTTGCCGATCAGCTCCTCGATGATGCCCAGCTCGATGTCTTCTTCGCTTCTTTGCGCCCTCACAGCCTCGTTCGCACGTTCGCCTATGCCTCGATGGCTTTGCCCGCCATCGACCGCGTGGTGGCGGCGGCCCGGGCCCACGGCCACATGGTCATTCTGTCGCTCGCGGGGCATGGGGCCGGTTGCCAGGAGCTGGCCAAGGACCAGGCTTTCTATCAGACTGGTTTTCGCGACACGTACCTTCCCTGGGTGCAGCAGATTGTGGCCCGCTTCAAGGATGATCCCGCCCTCGGTATGTGGGAGCCCATCAGCGCACCCGAGAACATCGACAAGCTCACGCTGCGCACGTTTTTCGATGTGGTGGGGGGTGAGATTCATCGGATCGATTCCAATCATTTGGTCGAGTCCGGAACGCACGGGCCATGGGCCTACGACGCCGCGGGTGGTTACGCATTCATCCACGAGAGCGCGGGCATCGACGTGGCGAGCTTTCGCGACTACGACACCACGCACCCCGAGCCACCCAACCTCGCGCCCTCGCTCGGTGCTCTCGCCACCGTCGGAAAGCCGCTCATCTTGGTCGAGGCGGGCATGTTCGCCAGCATCCCCGGCGATGTCACCAAGCAGGATAGCAGCATGATGCCTTGCATCAGCTGGCCCCAGCGCCGCGATCGGTTCGCCACCTGGCTGGGGGTGGCGTTCTCGACCGACCTCGCCGGCGTGGCCGTCTGGAACTGGACGCCCGACGAGAAGTCGAATCAATCGCCCTGCCAATACGACACTGCACCCAGCGATCCGCTGGTGCAGCTCGTGCACGATTATCCCGTTCCTTGAGCCCCTTGGGATTAGCACTACTGCTGCATATTTCTCCCTACCAGATCGATCATCGAAGTCGCGAAGGGCCCACTCAAAATTGACCGAACAGCGGAATTTGTGATGCAACGAAGTGGGGCTGGCGAGGCGTGGCGGCTGAACCAGGGCGAGAGTGGGTTATTCCGACGGCCTCGCCGTAACTTACGTGGCGGCGGCGCCAAGTCTGCTGATCGTGATCTGCTCCTGCCAAGACTGCAGCAGTAGTGTTAGGTCAAGAAGGGCAGCGGGGTGCTGGCCATTTGGAAATAGCTCGATGAAGCCCCCTGGTAGTGCTGAAGAAGCAGCGGAGGGTACGTCTCGCGGGTGACCAGAGGCAGTCCGTAGCCCTTGTGCCCCCAGAGCTCGAAGTCGGCGGGCGCCAGGCCCATGCTGAGCAGCACGTTGGCGAGCCACTGGTTGTAGAGAATACCGAGCCACATGGTGTGGCCCGCCCCGGGGTCCCACCTCGCCTTGCTGTCGACGACGTTGCGATAATCGGCATAGATGCCCGTCTTGAAATAGCCCCCCGCGCTGCCCATCGTGACGATGGGAACCGAGATCGACGAGTGGGTGGCCATGCAGCTCTCTTGCGACCACGCCATGAGCGTATTGTCGAGGTACGAAACGCCGGGAGCCTCCTCGATATCGAGCTTGTGCGCGGCGTCGAGAAAGACGCCCTCGAAGAAGTGCTGGTAAGAATCGGAGAGCAGTTTCTGCTTGTCGGGAAGCTGCCACTGGTGGGCGACATCGGGATGCCAGTCGCCCTGGAAGCCGACGAACTTCTCGGTGCTACCCACCCCGGCCACCGCGATGCGGCTCGTGCCGCACAGAAACGCGGCCACCACCACGTCACAGAAGAGCCGCCAGTGCGTAACGGCGTCTGTCGCGTCGATCTTCTGGTGGGATTTGGCGTCGTCGGTCGGCACCATTACGTTGCCGCAGCTTGCCTTGACGTTCAGCCGGCGCTCGAGCTCGTTCAATCGGTCGATGTGATCGCTCAGGCGCTGCTTGTCCGACGATGACAGACGGCGGTTGCCGTCGCGGAGCGTCTTGTAGCTCTCGAGAATGCGATCGACGATGGGCGGCCTTTGCGGTTTGCCGGCGTCGGCCGGTACGAAGATGGAGTTGAACAGATCGCGCGAGCTGTCGATACCGCGCACGTTCTGGATGGTTCCGCTGCGGTGCGAGGGATCGGACCAGTTGGACGAGAGCTCGCGTCCCGAGCTCATGATCATCGACCGCTGGCGGATGGTGCTGACGTCCCGGTAAAACGATGGCGACCAGGCGAGGAGCTGGTCGATGGTGGGCCGCGGCGACTTCTGCGCCTCGAAGCCATCGCCCGCGGTGCTGATGTTGGCCGCATAGTTGCCCAGGTGCAGTCCGGTGTTGTGCAGAATGAAAAAGGGACAATCCAGGCCCCGCAGCACGTTCATCTTGCCGACCATCGAGGGTGTGAGCGAGGTGGCCTTGCCGCTCAAGATGGGCGATACTACCACGCGGTCGCCATCGGGCGTTCCCGCGAGCGGCCCCGATCCGATGGTGTGACCGGGCAAATATTCTTGCCGGGTGGTCAGCGTCGCGACATCGGGAAACATGTTGTTCTCGAAGGCGCCGCCATGATCGGTGGCAAACCAAAAGAGACGACGAGGGCGCGTGTACACGGGATCGCCAAGGGCCGTGCGCTCGGCGAGGGACGGCAAGAAAGGGAGCGCGAGCGAGAATCCGGCGGCTCCTCGCAAGAGACGCCGGCGCGTGATGTCGATGATTCGGGTGGCCATGCGTCCTCGTCGTTACTCGAAGGCCCGCCGGGCAAATGCCTCGGACAGGGCCGCTTGTTTGAGCATGTCGACGACCGCTCCCCCGTTTTCGAGACGCTGGCGCATGTCTTCGAGCGTGCAGGCGTCCCGGGTGACGTCTTCCCAGCGGGCGAAGGTGAAGCGAAAGTAGTTGCGCGCAAGGCAGACGTTGGCCTTGCCGCTCTTGACGATGAGCGACGCCAGATCGCGCGGTGTCCGCGATTCGGAGGGGTCGTCCGGCAGGACGCGCGGAACGGACGTCGTGTCGACGGGCTTCGATCCGGTATCGTTGCCTTGCGCGTCGTAGAGCCTCTGCGAGGTCCGAAAACGCCCCAGCGCATCGAAACCTTCGGTGGCGAATCCAAGGGGGTTGATCATCGTCTTGTGACAGGCCACGCAAACGGTTCCCGCCTTCTCGGTCAGCTCTTCGACGACCTGGCGGGTGGTCATGTCCGAACGAAGCTCGGGCGGGACCGCGTTGACGCCGGGAGGAGGCGGAGGCAAATCGTCGCACAGGACGCCACGCCGAACGAAGACGCCTTTCGAGATCGGCCGGGTGTTGGCCGATCCCGAGGCGAGAAAGAGCGCCCGCGTCAGAAGGCCGGGCCGTTGACCTTCGCCAAACGCGGGAGGATTCGCAGTGCCGTCCCACGCCGGCAACCCGTAGATCCGCGCGAGATCGCCGGAGCGATGAAAAGACAGACCGGTGGTAAGCAGGTCGTCCATCGAGCCGTGCCGCGACCAGACCATGAAGTCGACCATCGACATGACGTCGTCGATCATGTGTTGACGCAGATCGCTGCCCGGCAGATCAGCGCCCGCAAACGCGCGGAAGACCAGGTCCTGGTTGTGCGCGTCCATCGCCGGAAGATCGTCGACCTTCAACCAGTCGGCGACGAACTCACCGATGGTGGTGCGGCTTGCCGCATCGGCGAAGACGCGGTCGACCTCGCGACGGTAGGTGTCGGGCTCGCCGAGTGCGCGCGAGGTTGCTGTGGACCAGAGCGTGTCGTCGGGCATGGTTTGCAAAAACTGATAGGACAGCCGCGAAGCGAGCTCGGTTGGAGAAACGCGAAACACGCCGGCCTGCCCGGCGACGGGCTCGTCGCCATGCTCGACGAAGTAGAGAAACTCGGGCGTGTTGAGCATGACGGCGATCACGTCGGCGTAGGCGAGCGGATCGGCGACGGCACTGACGCCGTAGATCGAGCGGTAGAACACGACGTCGTCGGCGGTGATCGCCCGGCGCAACGCGCGGCTGCCGAATCGCTGGATGAACCCGTCGAGGCACGCGCCGTCGTTGCTCGCATCG
Organism: Polyangiales bacterium; assembly: GCA_038240245.1. Lineage (GTDB taxonomy): Bacteria > Myxococcota_A > Polyangia > Polyangiales > Polyangiaceae > DASWDH01. The sequence goes on along the minus strand of JBBSDY010000015.1, from coordinate 3,219 downwards.
TTGTCGGTCGAGCACGATCCCACGACCTTGGCGATGCGATCGGGCATGGTCAGCGCGTTTCCGACGGCCACACCCACCGCGTAGAAACCTTCGACGTGCTCCTGCTGGAGCGACTGGTCGAGCCTGCGGTAGCTTCCGTGGGGGTCCTCGGGGACGGGCTCGCGATGATCCTCGGGAAGAGTTGCCAGGACATCGGCGAGCGACTGGACCACCGCGCTTCCCGCAGCCGGATCTCCCAGCGACCAGCCGGCCAGTGAGCCGATCGTGTTCTCGAACTGCGTCATCGTGAGTCGGCGAAGCGACGCCTGGGGGGGGATTGTGCTTTCGTCGCAGGCGAACTGGCCGGGGGCAGTGTCATGCGCACCGGTGCTGCTCGCGCTAGGAGCTACGCCTGACGCGGGCTGGCTGCTCTCACCGATGGTGCCATTGCACGCCAACGGCCACGCGAGCGCAAACAACAGCCCGTGATGCGCCCGTGCCATGCGACAGACCGTACCGTCGGCACCCTCGATCGGCTCAAGCGTCCAGTCGTTTCGCCTGTCTCCCGTGCAGCAGGAAAAATGCGCGAGTATCCGGCGAGGACTACCTACATGCGTCCACGTGCCGGCGATGGCGCGCACGTCGGCGGTAGCTTCATCGAGCGCGGGCACGTACCGCGCGCATCTCGAAACAGCTCAAACCCTCCCGACGAATGTACGTCAGATCGACAAGGCGATCTTCGTATGAGCCGATTGACACCCGACTGGGTACGGTCTGCGACGCGACATGAGGCAAACGACCACGATGTACATTTTCTCGGCCGCGCTTGGCCTGCTCGCCGCGTGCACCGGGACGATTGGCGATAGCACCGACCGCGCGGGCCATGGCGCGGACGCCGTGGGATCGGCGTCGCCCGGGGGCACGTCGGGATCGACCGCATGCGGCGGCGCGGCGCAGCTCGGGTACCAGGGAATGCACCGGCTCAATCGCGCCGAATACGACAACACGGTGCGCGACCTGCTCGGCGACACGTCGGGTCCCTCGGCGAACTTTCCGCCCGACGATGGCGCCGATAGCTTCACGAACAACGCCGATTCGCTGACCATCAGTCCGTTGCTGTTCGAGGGCTACCAAGCCGCGGCCGAAACGCTGGCCAGCACGGCCGTTCATGGCAATGCGCGGGCCGGCATTTTCACGTGCGATCCGGTCACGACGGGCGCCGCTGCGTGCGCGAGTCAAATCGTGTCGAGCTTTGCGGGACGGGCCTGGCGCCGGCCCCTCACCGTCGACGAAGTTACCGAGCTCGCCCATCTGGTCTCCGTCGCCACGATGCAAGGTGACACCTTCGCTCGCGGCGTAGAGCTGGCCATCGAGGCCATTCTGCTGTCGCCCCACTTTCTATTTCGCCCCGAGCTCGATCCGAGCCCCGCGTCGGACGGCGTTCACGATCTGACCCAATACGAGCTCGCATCGCGGCTGTCGTATTTTCTCTGGAGCTCGATGCCCGATGCCGAGCTCTTCGGGCTCGCCAAGAACGGGACGCTCGGCGATCCCACCGTGCTCGCGAGCACCACCATCCGCATGCTCGACGATCCGCGAGCGGGCGCGATCGTCCACAACTTCGCCCGCGAATGGCTCACCAGCACCTTTGCGATGTCGACGCCCGCGCCGGACGTGTTTCCCGCCTTCGACGCGGACCTCCGAAGCGCGATGCAAACCGAAACCTCGATGTTCATGGCGTCGCTACTTTTGGGGCAGGGGAGCCTGCTCGATCTCATCGACGCAAACTACACCTTCGTCAATGATCGACTCGCGCAGCACTACGCCATGCCCGGCATCACCGGTGCGGCCTTCCGTCGTGTCGCCAGCGACGGCTCGCACCGAGGTGGCCTGCTCACGCAGGGCACCATGCTCACGATGACGTCCGTCGCCACCCGGACGTCGCCGGTCCGGCGCGGGGAATGGGTTCTCGCGGAGTTGCTCTGCTCGCCGCCACCCCCGCCGCCGCCCAACGTGCCAGCGCTTCCCCCAACGATGACCTCCGGGACGATGCGCCAGAGACTGGCGCAGCATCGTCAAGCCGCCGAGTGCGCAAGCTGTCACAAGCTGATGGATCCCATCGGCCTCGCTCTCGAGCACTATGATGGCGTGGGCGCGTGGCGCGATTCCGACGAGGGGCAGCCCATCGACGCCACCGGCACGTTGCCCGAAGGCACCCGTTTCGATGGTGCGGCCGAGCTCGCGAAAGCGATCAAGAACGATTCCGCTTTTCCGGGGTGCGCCACCGAGAAACTGTTCTCGTATGCGCTCGGTCGAGTTCCCACCGATATGGACCGCTGCCTATTGACGGAGCTCACCCAGCACGTCGCCGACAAGGGTCTCAGCTCACGCGAATTGATGACGGCGATCATTGCAAACGACGCTTTTCGCAAGCGCCGTGGCGGACAATAAGGGAGATCGAACATGCGAGCACGCGGGCGAATGTCGCGCAGGGCCGTTCTCGCCGGATTCGGCACGGCCGTTTCTCTTCCGGCGCTCGATGCGATGTTGCCTTCGTCTCGGGAGGCGCGCGCCGCGGGTGTGTCGCCCACGCCCGTGCGCTTCATCGTCTTTCACTTCCCGATTGGAGTTCAGCGCGCGGGGTGGAATCCCAGCGGAACCGAGACAGCGTGGAAGCTGGGTGACACCCAGCAGGCGCTGGCGCCTTTCAAGGATGACGTGTGCGTCATCACCAATGTCGACAACTCGGGGCTCATCAGCGGGCACGGGGCTCACACCCAGGGTGCGGCCACATTTCTCACTGCGCGCGACGTCCCCTTCGGCATCAAAACGATGGGAACATCGGCCGATCAGATGGTGGCCGATTTTCACAGCGGAAAGACGCGACTGCGCTCGCTCGAGCTGGGAACGTCGATACTTTACGAGAATCCCAACGCCGAGCCAGGCAACGATCCGGTGCTCAAGGATCACCTGTCGTGGTCACACGACACCCCGATGCCCAAGGAGATTGCGCCGGGAAAGGTGTTCGATCGGCTTTTTGCCGGCCCCGTGGCCAGTGAAACGTCGGTCGAGGCAGCTCGCCGAAAGCTGTACGCGCAAAGCGTCCTCGACAGCGTCCGCGCCGACGCGCAGAGCCTGAAGATTCGTCTCGGAGCAGCAGACAATCTGAAGGTCGATCAATACCTCACCGGTGTTCGTGAGCTCGAGCTGCAAGTGCAAGCCTTGCCGTCGACCGTGACG